>CADAGA010000041.1 GCA_902787275.1 Oscillospiraceae bacterium
TCGTGGTTGCTTCTGTCAAGAAGGCAACGCCCGGCGGAGTTGTGAAAAAGGGCGAAGTGGTCAAGGCTGTGATCGTGCGCACCGCGAAGGGCGTGCGCCGCGCAGACGGTACTTACATCCGCTTCGACGAAAACGCGGCCGTGATTATCAGAGATGATAAGAATCCCAGAGGCACGCGTATCTTCGGGCCGGTAGCCAGAGAACTTCGTGAGAAGGACTATCTCAAGATTCTCTCGCTCGCTCCCGAAGTGCTTTGATGGGGAGGTACGCAAAATGAGTAAAGTACACGTGAAAACCGGCGACAAGGTCGTCGTGATCAACGGCAAATACCGCGGCAAGCAGGGCAAGGTCATGCAGGTCAGCCCCTCCGAGGGCAAGGTCATTGTTGAAGGCGTCAACATCGTGACCAAGCACGTCAAGCCCCGTTCCGCGGAAGAGCAGGGCGGTCTCATCCAGGCGGAGAGCGCGCTGTACGCCGACAAGGTTCAGCTGATCTGCCCCAAGTGCGGCAGACCCACCAGAGTCGGTCACAAGATCAACGCAAAGGGCAAGAAGGTTCGCGTCTGCAAGAAGAGCGACTGCCTTGCCGAGTTTGAATAAGGGAGGACATGACAGATGGCAGCAAGACTCAGAGAGCGCTACGTGAACGAAGTCGCGCCTGCGCTGATGAAGAAGTTCAACTACAAGAGTGTCATGCAGATCCCGAAGCTGGATAAGATCGTCATCAACGTCGGCTGCGGCGAAGCCAGAGACAATCCGAAGGTTCTCGACGCGATCATCTCCGACATCATGCAGATCACCGGTCAGAAGCCCGTCGTCTGCAAGGCGAAGAAATCCGTTGCAAACTTCAAACTGCGTGAAGGCATGGCGATCGGCGTGAAGGTCACCCTGCGCGGCGAGAGAATGTATGAGTTCCTTGACAGGTTCTTCAACCTCGCGCTTCCCAGAGTGCGCGACTTCAGAGGCATCAACCCCAACTCCTTCGACGGCCGCGGCAACTACTCCGTCGGCGTCAAGGAACAGTTGATCTTCCCTGAAATCGACTACGACAAGATCGACAAGGTCCGCGGCATGGACATCTGCATGGTCACCACCGCGACCACGGACGAAGAAGCACGCGAGCTGCTCGCTCTGATGGGCGCTCCGTTTGCGAAGTAAGGAGGGATTTGCAGTGGCTAAAACATCTATGAAAGTCAAGCAGGCGCGCCCTGCAAAGTATTCCACGAGACAGTACAACAGATGCAAGATCTGCGGCCGTCCGCACGCATACCTGCGCAAGTACGGTGTCTGCCGTATCTGCTTCAGAGAGCTGGCTCACGCGGGACAGATCCCCGGCGTCAAGAAGGCAAGCTGGTAAACGCAATTGCAAAGGAGGAAAAACGGTTATGCAAGTCACTGATTCCATCGCTGATATGTTGACGAGAATCCGCAACGCCAATTCAGCAAAGCATGATACAGTGAAGATTCCCGCATCCAACATGAAAAAGGCAATTGCTCAGATTCTTGTTGATGAGGGTTATGTCAAGAGCTTCAAGGTTGAAGACGACGGTATCCAGGGCATGATCGAGATCACACTCAAGTATGGTCCGAACAAGTCCCAGGTGCTCACCGGTCTGCGCAGAGTTTCCAAGCCCGGCCTGCGCATCTATTCCAACTGTGAGGATCTTCCGCAGGTCATGAAAGGCCTCGGCATTGCGATCCTTTCCACATCCAAGGGCGTTATGACGGACAAGGACGCGCGCAAGGCGAACGTCGGCGGCGAAGTCCTTGCGTACATCTGGTAAGGAGGTGCTGTTCAGATGTCTCGTATCGGTAAATTACCCATCGTTATCCCCGCAGGCGTCGACGTCACCATCGACGGCAGCACTGTCACCGTGAAGGGCCCCAAGGGCGAGCTTACCAGAACAGTGCACAGCAACATGGTCGTTGAAAAGGAAGGCTCCACGATCATCGTGAAGCGCCCCGACGACAACAAGGTCAACAGATCGCTCCATGGTCTTACGAGAACGCTGATCGCCAACATGGTCAACGGCGTGAACGAGGGCTTCAAGAAGGAACTGGAAATCAACGGTATCGGTTACCGTGCCGCGAAGCAGGGCAACCAGCTCGTGATGAACATCGGTTACTCGCACCAGGTTTTCATGGATGAGCCGGAAGGCATCACCATCGAAGTTCCCGCGCCCAACAAGATCGCTGTGCTTGGCGCCGATAAGCAGAAGGTCGGACAGTTCGCCGCGGAGATCCGCGAGAAGCGTCCTCCGGAACCCTACAAGGGCAAAGGCATCAAGTATGCGGACGAAGTCATCCGCCGCAAGGAAGGCAAGGCCGGCAAGGGCGGCAAGTAAGATAAAGGAGTGAAATATCATGGTTAACAGACCGGACACCAAAGCAGCGCGTCAAAAGCGCCACAAGAGAGTCCGCGGCAAAGTCAGCGGCACGGCAGACCGTCCGCGTCTTTGCGTTTTCCGCTCCCTCCAGCATATCTATGCGCAGCTGATCGACGATACCACGGGCGTCACGCTCGTATCGGCCTCGACTGTCGAGAAGGATTTCGCGGATTACGGCGGAAACAAATCCGCAGCCCGCAAGGTGGGCGAACTGATCGCACAGCGCGCCGCTGAAAAGAAGATCGAAGAGTGCGTCTTCGACCGCGGCGGCTATATCTACCACGGCCGTGTTCAGGAACTGGCCGAAGGCGCCCGTGAGGGCGGCCTCAAGTTCTGAAAGAGGAGGGAATACTTTTGGCTAAGATTGACGCATCGGCTCTGGAGCTGACTGAACGCGTAGTCAGCATCAACCGCGTTTCCAAAACCGTCAAGGGCGGTCGTATCATGAAGTTCACGGCGCTCGTCGTCGTAGGCGACGGCAACGGCACGATCGGCTTTGGTCTGGGCAAATCGAGCGAAGTTCCCGACGCGATCCGCAAGGGTATTGAGGACGCCAAGAAGAACCTGTTCCAGGTCTCGCTCAAGGGAACGACCATTCCCCACGAGGTCATCGGCAAGTTCGGCGCAGGCGTCGTCCTGCTCAAGCCTGCGGCGCCCGGTACCGGCGTTATCGCCGGCGGTCCCGTCCGTGCCGTTGTGGAAACGGTCGGCATCAAGGACATCCGTTCCAAAGCGCTTCGTTCCAACAATCCCTGCAACGTTGTGCGCGCAACGCTCAACGGTCTGCAGCAGCTTCGCAACGTCGAAGAAGTCGCCGCGATCCGCGGCAAAACCGCAAGCGAGATTTTAGGTTAAGGAGGGTGGATTTCATGGCAAGAACTGCTAAAGCAAAAGAAAGCCGCCTTGAGGTCAAACTCGCAAAGAGTCTCATCGGCAGCAAGAAGGATCAGATTGCCACCGCCTATGCACTCGGTCTTCACAAAATCGGCGACGTTTCCGTTCAGCCGGACAACGCCGCTACGCAGGGCAAGATCAGAAAGATCTCACATCTCCTTGAAGTCACCGAAGCAGAAGGAGGTACGAAATAATGCGTTTACATGATCTTTCGCCGGCCGCCGGTTCCAAGAAGGAACGCAAGCGTATCGGCAGAGGCCCCGCTTCCGGTCAGGGTAAGACCGCCGGTAAGGGTCACAAGGGTCAGCTGGCCCGTGCAGGCAGAGGTATGCGCGCCGGATTTGAAGGCGGCCAGATGCCCCTGCAGAGACGTCTTCCGAAGAGAGGCTTTGTAAACATTTTCGGTAAGGAATTTTCCATCGTCAATGTTTCCGCACTTGAAGAAAGATTCGAAAGCGGCGCCGTCATCGACGTCGACGCGCTCATGAATGCCGGCCTTGTGACCAAGGTTCTGGATGGCGTTAAAATCCTCGGTAACGGCGATATCTCCAAGAGCTTCACAGTCAAAGCAAACGCCTTTTCCGAGAGCGCGAAACAGAAAATTGAGGCAGCCGGCGGAAAGGCCGAGGTGATCTGAATTGTTTAAGGTCATCGCCAATGCGTGGCGCATTCCCGAGCTGCGCAAAAAGATTCTGTTCACCCTGCTGATCATCTTCCTGTTCCGCGTCGGCGCGGCGATCCCCGTGCCGTTCCTGGACATCGGTGAAGCAGGCATCCTGACAGACGCAAGCACAGGCACGTTCATGGAGTACCTGAGCATGATGACGGGCGACGCGTTCAACTACGGTACGATTTTCGCCATGTCCATCACGCCCTACATCAACAGCTCCATCATCATGCAGCTGCTCACGGTCGCGATCCCCGCTCTGGAGAGACTCTCCAAAGAGGGTGAGGAAGGCAGAAAGAAGATCGCCTCCATCACGCGTTACGTGACGATCGTTCTGGGTCTGATCCAGAGTACCGCGTACTACATCTACCTGAAGAATCAGGGCTATCTGATGAAGTCCGTCAGCGGCGACGCGTACACCGGCTTCTGGGCATTCTTCCAGGGCTTCGTAATCATCGCAACGTTCGTCGCAGGTACCGCGCTGATCATGTGGATGGGCGAGCGGATCAATGAAAAGGGTATCGGCAACGGTATCTCGATCATCCTGTTCGCGGGTATCATTTCCCGTATCCCCACCCTGATCGCTTCTCTCTACAGCCCGAACATCCAGGTCGGCTACATGGCCAGAGGCGGCGCGTACTACGTACTTGCTCCGCTCGCAGGCGTGCTGATGCTGCTGATGATCGCTTACATCGTCTGGATGGACAATGCGGAGCACCGCATCCCCGTCCAGTATGCAAAGAGAGTTGTCGGCCGTAAGATGTACGGCGGCCAGAACACCCACATTCCGCTGAAAGTGAATATGTCCGGTGTTATGCCCGTCATCTTCGCGTCCTCGATCCTCTCGCTGCCGCCGACGATCGAACTGTTCGTCAAGAATCCCAACAACTTCTGGGCAGGATTCTTCAGCGTGTTCAAATCCACGCACTGGGCGTACGCGATCATTTACTTCGTTCTGATCATTGCATTTGCGTACTTCTACGCATCCATTCAGTACAACCCCATCGAGATGGCCAACAACATCCGCAAGAACAGCGGCGCGATCCCGGGCATCCGTCCCGGCAAGCCCACCTCGGACTACATTGCGCGCATTCTGAACCGGATCGTCCTTCTGGGCGCGCTGCTTCTGAGCGTTGTGGCACTCTTCCCGATCATCTTCTCCCAGGTCACGTCCCTCATCACCATCAAGGGCGTGAACTACGCGATGAACATCTCCCTCGGCGGTACGTCCATCATCATTATGGTCGGTGTCGCGCTGGAGACGGTCAAGCAGCTGGAGAGCCAGATGATGATGCGTCACTACAAGGGCTTCCTTGATTAAGTGAGGCGAAAAACGGCATGATCGTGCTCAAAACCACAGGAGAGCTTGCTCTCATGAGAGAGGCCGGAGCAATTTCGGCCGGAGCATTGAAGGCAGCGGGGGAAGCGGTGGAACCGGGCGTTTCCACTTGGGAGATCGACCGGATCGCCCGTGCGTACATCCAAAAGCACGGCGCAACACCGACCTTTCTGGGCTACAACGGGTATCCCGCTGCCGCATGCATTTCCGTAAACGACGAAGTGATCCACGGCATCCCGAGCAAGAACGTCAGCATTGACCTTGGAGCCACCATCCATGGCTACGTCGGCGACAACGCCGCCACTTTCGCCGTCGGCGATATTTCCGCCGAGGCGCAGCGGCTGATCGACACCACGCGCGAGAGCCTTTACGAGGGCATCGCGCGGGCTGTCGCGGGCGGCAGACTCGGCGACATCGGCCATGCGGTGCAGAGCTATTGCGAGGCGCGGGGCTACGGCGTGGTCCGGGAATACACCGGACACGGCGTGGGGACCGAGATGCACGAGGATCCATCCGTACCGAACTATGGTACACCCGGACGTGGTGTACGCCTGATGCCGGGCATGGTGATCGCGATCGAGCCCATGATCAACGAGGGCACGCACGCGATCCGCAACATGCCGGACGGTTGGACCGTAAAGACACGAGACGGAAAACTGTCCGCTCATTTCGAGCATACCGTCGCCATCACAGCCGACGGGCCGAAGATCCTCACGAGAGTGTAGGGGAGGCGCAGCATGCTGGAAAAGGGCAGTATCGTCCGGTCACTGGCCGGACGGGACAAGGACGGACTTCTGGCTGTCATGGAGATTACGGACGACGCCGTTACCGTCTGCGACGGAAAGGAACGTCCGCTGGAGAATCCGAAGCGCAAGAATCCGCGTCACCTTGCGGATACGGGGCTTCGGCTTCCGCCCGAGGCAGCCGTCAGCAACAAGGCGCTGCGAAAAGCGCTGGCCGGTTTCGCCCAACGCGTCTGACCGGACAAGAAAGGACCGAAGGAGGTTTTTGCTATGTCGAAACAGGATATGATCGAAGTCGAAGGTACGGTAGTCGAGGCGCTCCCCAACGCCACGTTCAAAGTGGAGTTGAAGAACGGCCATCAGATTTTAGCGCACATCTCCGGAAAGCTGCGGATGAACTACATTCGCATCCTGCCCGGAGACAAGGTAACGGTCGAGATGTCGCCGTACGACCTTACCCGCGGGCGCATCACATGGCGATCCAAATAATCGAAGGAGGGTATACAAATGAAAGTCAGACCTTCTGTCAAGAAAATTTGCGAAAAATGCAAGATAATCAAGCGCAAGGGAAAAGTCATGGTGATCTGTGAAAATCCCAAGCACAAGCAGCGTCAGGGCTAATCTGACACATACCGATAATGGAGGTGCAAACTGACACATGGCGCGTATTTCAGGTGTCGACTTACCCAGAGATAAGCGGATCGAGATCGGTCTGACCTATATCTTTGGCATCGGTCGCAAAACGGCGAGCGATATCATCGCCGCCACCGGCGTAAACCCCGACACGAGAGTCAAGGACTTGACCGAGGACGACGTTTCCAAGCTCAGAGAGTACATCGACCACAACGTGAAGGTCGAGGGTGACCTGAGAAGAGAGACAGCTTTTGACATCAAGAGACTGATCGAAATCGGTTGCTACCGCGGCGTCCGTCACCGCAAGGGTCTGCCCGTCAGAGGACAGCGCTCCAAGACGAACGCACGTACCCGCAAAGGCCCGAAGAAGACCATTGCGAACAAGAAGAAGTAAGGAGGAGAGTTATGGCAATCAAAGGTGCAGGCAAAAAGAATACTGCTACGCGCAGACGTCGTGAGCGCAAGAATATCGAGCGCGGCGCGGCCCATATCCAATCCACCTTTAACAACACGATCGTGACCATCACCGACACGCAGGGCAATGCTGTTTCGTGGGCGAGCGCCGGCGAAATGGGCTTCCGCGGTTCGAGAAAGTCCACGCCCTTTGCGGCGCAGACTGCGGCGGAGACGGCTGCAAAGATCGCGATTGAGCACGGCATGAAGACCGTCGAAGTGTACGTCAAGGGCCCCGGCCAGGGACGTGAAGCGGCGATCCGCGCACTGCAGACGACGGGTCTTGAGGTGAACATGATCAAAGACGTCACCCCGATCCCGCACAACGGCTGCCGTCCGCCCAAGAGAAGACGCGTATAATTTTGGAGGTGTAATTCATGTCAAGATATACCGGTGCGGTTTGTAAGCTTTGCCGCCGCGAGGGCAAAAAGCTCTTCCTGAAGGGCGAGCGCTGCTACACGGGCAAGTGCGCTTTCGAGCGCCGCGCGTATGCTCCCGGTCAGCACGGCCAGAGCCGCAAGAAGACTTCCGAATACGGTCTGCAGCTGCGCGCAAAGCAGCAGGCCAGACGCTACTACGGTATTCAGGAAGGCCAGTTCCACAAGTATTTCATCATGGCCGAGAAGAAGGCCGGCGTGACGGGCGAAAACCTGCTGCGCATCTGTGAGAGCCGTTTGGACAATGTTGTTTACCTGCTCGGCTGGGCTTCGTCCAGAAACGAAGGCAGACAGCTCGTCACCCACGGTCATTTCAAAGTCAACGGCAAGAGAGTGGACATCCCGTCCTACCTGCTCAAGGCCGGCGACGTTATCTCGATCAAGGAGAAGAGCCAGGACAGCGAAAAGTTCAAAGCCGTTCTGGAAAGCAATTCCGGTCGTCCCGTTCCCACGTGGCTGGAACGCGATAACGATGCCCTTACCGGAAAGGTCATCAACCTGCCCGACCGCGAGCAGATCGAAGCGCCTGTGGAAGAGCATCTCATCGTCGAGTTCTACTCCAAGTAATCCCACACACGAAACAGGGCTCATTTTCGGGGATAACCCCCAGTTTATCAAGGAGGGTTTTGAATGATAGGAATTGAAAAGCCCAAGATCGAAATCGCAGAAGAATTGGCCGACGGTACTTACGGCAAGTTCGTGGTCGAACCGCTGGAAAGAGGCTATGGTACGACGCTTGGCAACAGCCTTCGCAGAGTGCTGCTTTCCTCGATGCCCGGCTACGCGATCACTTCCGCAAAGATCGACGGTATCCTGCACGAATTCTCGACCGTCCCCGGCGTTAAAGAGGACGTGACCGAGATCGTTTTGAACTTAAAGAGTGTCATACTCAAGATTCACGGCGACGGACCCAAGACCATTTATCTCGATGCAAATGAGCCCGGCGAAGTTACCGCCGGCAGCATCAAGACGGATTCGGAAGTAGAGATCCTCAATCCCGACCTGCACATTGCGACGCTCGACGAGGGCGCGCATCTGGGCATGGAGCTGACCTGCGACAAGGGCCGCGGCTACGTTTCGGCCGAGCGCAACAAGCAGATCATGCAGCCGATCATCGGCGTGATCGCCATCGACTCGATCTACTCGCCCGTGCTCAAGGTCAACTATACCGTGGAAAACACCCGTGTCGGTCAGATCACCGACTACGACAAGCTCACGCTTGAAGTGTGGACAAACGGAACGATCTCCGCGAAAGACGCCGTGTCTCTCGGAGCCAAGATCCTCAACGAGCATCTCAGTCTCTTCAGCGATCTGTCCGGAGAGATGTACAACACAGAGGTCATGGTTGTCAATAAAGACAGCGGCAAGGAAAAAGTCCTCGAGATGACCATTGAGGAACTTGACCTTTCCGTGCGTTCCTTCAACTGTTTGAAGAGAGCCGGAATCAACACCGTCGAAGACTTGATCAACAAGACCGAGGACGACATGATGAAGGTCCGCAACCTCGGCAGAAAGTCGATCGACGAAGTTGTGGCGAAGCTGAATTCTCTCGGCTTCGACCTCAACAGAGAAGACGAGTAAACATTTACCTTGAAATGAAGGAGTGATTGGAATGCCCGGTACCAGAAAACTTGGTAGAGCGTCGGATCATCGTAAGTCCATGCTCAGAGGCTTGGTCACCTATCTTTTGGAAACTGGCAAGATCGAGACCACCGTTACCCGCGCGAAGGAAGTCCGCGCGATGGCTGAAAAGATGATCACCATCGCCAAGGAGCCGTCCCTTGCCGCGAAGCGTCAGGTTCTCGCATACGTCACGAAGGAAGATGTTGTCAAGAAGCTGTTTGATGAGATCGCGCCCAAATACGCGGACGTGAACGGCGGTTATACCCGCATCATCAAGACCGGCCCCCGCCGCGGCGACGCAGCGGAGATGTGCATCATCGAACTCGTCGGCAACGAAGCCCAGAAGGAAGATAAGAAGTCCAAGAAATAATCAGCAAACGGCAAAGCAAGAGCCGCACCATCCGGTGCGGCTCTATTTTTGTGCTTTCTTATTCCGTTTTCTCCAGTATCAGCTCCGCGGAACCGTCCTCCAGCGCGTTGGAGTCATCCAGATGCAGATGGCTGCCTGCGGTCTCCTTCGCCAGTGAAAGCAGGTGGCGGGACAGCGAAACAAGGCCTGCTTCGTTTGCGGAGAGGATGACCGTGCCGTTTTCAAGCGTGACGCAGATCGTCGCATCCGGTTCCCATATGAGCGTCATTTTTCGTTCCTCCGATTCCCGTGCTTCCCTTTTTCAGATCAAAACGACGCCCCAGCCGCCGGCAACGTAGCGACGCATCAGCATCACGTCGCGCAGATTGACTGTGCCGCTGCCGTCGACGTCCGCGTTGGGGATCTTTATCGAATAAGTCAAATCGTTGACGAGATAACGCTGAACCAGCACGATGTCGCGCAGATCGACCACTTTATTCTGATCGACGTCGCCCGGTATGCGCCAGTTCGGGTCCCTGACCCAGTGCGCATACCAGGTCTGGTCGGACGTTGCGGTGAAGATCGTTTCCGACGTGATCTTTTCACCGCCTGTCCGTTCGGTGTACCAGCCGTCTAAGAGATAGCTCTCGCGCAGTGCGTTCGGCAGTGTGCCGACGGCAGCGCCATAGATGAACGTGCAGCGCTGCACCGCGCCGATTCCGCCGTTTGCGTCAAACGTCACGGTGAACGCGGGCGTCAGGAGAGCCTGCATGCAGGCGCGGACCTGCTGCGCCGCCTGATCGAGTGCCGTCTGATCGTAAACTGTCGTCGAATTGTCGGCGTCCAGATCGTGCAGGATCACGTCCGCCTGCTCGATCGCTTCCTGCAGCGCGTCATAGCTGATCGTGGAATATATCGCCGGCGGATCTTTCAGCAGCTTGACCGCGTTGAAGCACGCCTCGCGCAGGGACAGCGTATTCAGCACCGTGCTCGTCGGCGTATAGTACTGTGATTTTGCCAGCTCGCGCAGGAACAGCATGCTCGTCGTGTAGGTGCCGGTCGTTTCGTCGACGTCGATGATCCGCGCGCCGCGCGTGGCGTCGTCACCCTCGTAGAAGACGTGGCCGAAGACAACGGTTTGATAGAAACCTGCCGCGGGCGAATTGATCAGGTCGATGCCCTGATGGGGGACGACGAACATATTCTTGTGGTCGTGACCGCTGACGATCGCGATGACGTCGCCCTGCTGTTTGAGGACGGAAAACTCCGTTTCGTTTTCATTGTCACTGGGGCAGGGGTGCTCGCCCAGCACGCTGCCCGGCGCAGCCGTATCCGGCAGAACGTAGCGCTTGCCGTTATAGGACACGCCGCCGGAGGAAACCTCCCGGAGCGCGTCGTAAATATCGTTCACAATGATATGCTGGAATGCGATCGACGGCACGGGGACGCCGCCGTTGGACGCCTTCAGCTCGTTGGATTTTGAAACGTACCACTGCAGCTGATCCGCGCGCATATAATCGTATTTACTGCTGAGCGCGCTGTTGATCGACGAACCGGTATCGAACATCCACAGGTTGAACTTTACCTTGCTTCGATCGGACGAGCCGTAGATCGGCACGTTGTACGTGCCGCAACCGGCCATGCTGCTGCCTTCGTCGTAGGAAATATTGACGCTGTAGCTGCTGTACATCTGCATCTGTTCTTCTTTTGTCACGCCGTTGTCATCGTCGTCATGATTGCCGAACACGATCGCGACCGGAACGCCCAGCTGCTGGAAAAACGTCATGAACTCCGCGATCGCGGTACGGGTGTTGGAGGTGCCGCTGGCGTCGGGACCGTAGATGTTGTCGCCGGTCAGCGCGATCAGATCCGGACGCGCGTCAACCACTGCGCGCCGGATAAAACTCTTGACGCGCGAATCGAGCGTTTCGTCGTCCTGGATATCCGAAAAGTTCAAAATACGAAATCTGCCGTCTGCGTTGAAGTGCAGATGCGCGTCCTCCGCGGGCGTTCCGGCAAACGCCGGAAACACGGACGCACAAACGAGCGCGCACGCCAGCAGCGCACAAACCGTTTTACGCAGAATCTGTTTTTTCACGGCAAATCACTCCCGTCTGTATGCTTCTGTCCCGTGCTTTAGACCAACTCGACGTTCCAACCGCCGGCAAGAAAACGGCGCAGCAGCATCACGTCGCGCAGATCGAGACTGCCGTCCGCGTTGACGTCGGCGTGATCAAAGTCGACTTGCGCACCCCAGCCGCCGGCAAGATAACGCTGGAGCAACACGACGTCCTGCAGATCAACGCCGTTGTCCTGATCGGCGTCGCCCGCGAGCCAGTGCGGATCTTTGATCCAGTACGCATACCACGTTTGGTCGGACGCGGCAGAATAGACCGTGTTCGCTTCGATGCGTTCGCCGCAGCCGTTCGGTTCGGTGTACCAGCCCTTGAGCACGAAGCGGTTGCGCTGCGCGGTCGGCAGTGTGCCGCAGACCGCGCCGTAACGGATCGAGCGGGTCTGTTCCGCACAGGCTCCGCCGGCTGCGTCAAACGTCACGGTAAAGGAAGGCGTCGTGAGATCCTGCACGCAGGCCGTGATGCAGGCCGCTGCCTGATCGAGCGCGGATTGATCGTAGATCTGCGTCTGGCGGTCGTCGTCGAGATCGTGCAGGATCTCGTCCGCCTGCGCGATAGCGCCGCGCAGCGCCGTCAGGCTCTCTTCCGTATAGACTGTGTCGGGATATTTCAGCATTCTTGCCGCCCGCAGTCGTACCGCACGCAGCGGTCCGCTGTCCAGCAGAATGCGTGCGGCGCCGTCCGCTGCGGTGCGGTAGAGCGCGTAAACATAATCGCCTTTCGCGGATTTGTTGAGATCGGCGTACGCGGTGCCGGTGCTGCTGCCGACGACGGCAGGCGTCAGATGATAGTCGGAATAATCGGACAAGTTGATGGCGTCGGAGCCGGTATTCACGATCCGGATCTCCGTCAGGGGACTGCCGGACGAGCCGTAGTTCGCGACGAAGTAGATCGCGCTGCCGCTCGTTCCGGCATTCAGGTCGGCGGCGCCGTCCGTTCCGCTGACCGTCAGAGCGTTCGTATTGCACAGGTTCCACACGAGACCGTTCGCGGTCGTACCGTCGTACTGTGCGCCGGAAGCGCCCGAGGAACCGGTGTAGCAAAGGCCCAGACCGCGCATCGCTTCGGCGGGATCGCGCGTGAACGTATAGCCCATGCAGACCACGTAATGGTTGGAGGAGGACTTGTCGCTGGTGGAGCCGCCGTTCATATCCTCACGCTGCACGACACCGTTGCCGTTTGCCGCGTCCACGGCGGTCAAAAGACGGTTGTATGCGGCAGTCTTTGCCGCTTCTACGCTGCCGTACTGCGCGGTCTGCGCCACGCACAGCGCGATATTTCTGACGTATTTGCCGCCGGTGTCCGCCCGGACGGAATACTCCGGCTGCGCCAGATCGCGCAGATAAAGCATGCGCGTCGTATACGCGCCGGTCTGCTCGTCCAGATCGATGATCCGCGCGCCGCGGACGTTTTCGTCGCCGTAGGAATAAAAGCCGGTGCCGGGGGTGTTGATCAGATCGATGCCCTGATATGGTACGATGAATTGGTTGACGTGGTCGTGACCGCAGACGATCGCGAGCACGTCGCCCTGCTGCCGCAGACGGGCAAACTCCGTCTCCGTCGATTTATCGCTCGGGCAGGGATGCTCGTTCAGCACGCTGCCCGGCGCGGCGTTGTCCGGCAGGACGTAGTGCTTTCCGTTATAGGTCACACCGCCGGAGGATACCTGCTTGAGCGCGCTGAAGATCTCCTTGACGATGATGTGCTGGAAGGCGATCGACGGGACGAGCACGCCGCCGTTGGCCGCCTTGAGCTGGTTGGATTTGGAAACGTACCAGTCCAGCTGATTCGTGCGCATATGGTCGTATCCGGAGGACGCGTTTGAGCCGGTGTCGAACATCCACAGGTTGAACTTGACCTTGTCCGTCTCGGTCGAGCCGAAGATCGGGACGTTGTAGGTGCCGCAGCCGTCCATGCTGCTGCCCTCGTCGTGAGAGATGCTGACGCTGTAGCTGTTGTACATCTGCATCTGCGCCTCTTTCGAGGTGCCGCCCTCGTCGTCGTGGTTGCCGAAAACGATCGCAACGGGCACGCCGAGCGACTCGAAAATGTCCATGAACTCAGCGATAGCGGTGCGCGTCTTGCTGGAGGAAATTTTGGTGCCGTAGATGTTGTCGCCCGTCAGAACGATCAGATCCGGCTGCGCGGCATAGACCGCACGGGGGATGAACTCTTTCACGCGGCTGTCGAGCGATTCGTTGTCCTGGATATCCGAAAAATTCAGGATACGGAACTTGCCGTCCGCGTCAAAATGCAGGTGTGCGTCCTCGGCTCTCGTGCCGGCAAAAGCCGGAAGCGCCGCCGCAAAGACGAGCAGCAGCGAGAACAGGATGCAGAGTGTTTTGCGCGGAAAACGTGTTTTCATCTAAGCATCTTCCTTTACGTGTCAGATCGCGGAATACGTTCGGAAAAACCTTCCTCCGCCGCGGCAGAAGAAGGTTTCGGTTTCCATATCAGATCGGCAGCAGCGCGTTTGCAATGCCGAAATACACCAGCAGCGAGAGCGCGTCCACCATCGTGGTGATGAAGGGGCTTGCCATGACGGCGGGGTCGAAGCCGAGCTTTTTGGCGATCATCGGCAGCGAGCAGCCGATGAGCTTGGCGACCATGACCGTCAGCACCATCGTCAGACAGACGACCAGCGCCACGAGAACGGTCACTTCTTCATTGTGCATCAGCAGCCTGTCCACCAGCATGATCTTGCCGAAGCAGGCGATCGCAAGCACCGTACCGCAGAACATTGCGGTGCGCAGCTCTTTCCAGATCACACGCGGCAGATCGTGGAATTCCAATTCACCCAGCGACAGCGCGCGGATGATCGTGACCGACGACTGGGAGCCGGAGTTGCCGCCCGTGTCCATCAGCATGGGGATGAACGCCGTCAGCGCGACCTGCGCGGCAAGCGCGCCTTCGAAATTCGTAATGATCATGCCCGTGAACGTGGCGGAGACCATCAACAGCAGCAGCCACGGGATGCGGTGCAGGAACAGATCCCACACGGTCGAGCGCAGATACGTTTTGTCCGACGGTAACATACCGCCCATCAGTTCCATATCTTCCGTGGCCTCGTCTTCCATGACGTCCATGGCGTCGTCGAACGTGATGATGCCAACCATGCGGTTTTCCGTGTCGAGGACGGGCAGCGCGAGGAAGTTGTACTTCGAGAGCA
This sequence comes from Oscillospiraceae bacterium, assembly GCA_902787275.1. GTDB lineage: Bacteria > Bacillota > Clostridia > Oscillospirales > Acutalibacteraceae > UBA1425. The sequence goes on from CADAGA010000041.1 coordinate 14,830, forward strand.
TCTGCGCGACTTCTTCCTGGTCGGTGTGGGTATTGACGGAGATCACGTTCTGTTCCATGATCTCGGTCACTTTGGCATCATCGTCCTGCTCGAGCAGCAGATCCTTGACCGTGACCAGACCGATCAGCGTGCGGTCTTTTTCCAGCACGTAGCAGGTGTAGATCGTTTCCTTGTCCACGCCGGTGCGCCGGATGCGCAGGATCGCTTCGCCCACCGTCATATCCGGACGCAGCGAAACGTACTCGGTCGTCATGATCGAGCCGGCGGAGTTCTCGGGATAGCGCAGGATCTCGTTGATCTCCTTGCGCATCTGCGGGTCTGCCTGGCGCAGGATGCGCCGCACGACGTTTGCGGGCATCTCTTCCACGATGTCCACCGCGTCGTCGACGTACAGCTCGTTGAGCACTTCGTTCAGCTCGACGTCGGAGAAGCCGCGGATCAGCAGCTCCTGCGCGTCCGATTCCATTTCAACGAACGTTTCGGCCGCCAGCTCCTTGGGCAGCAGCCGGAACAGCAGCGGCAGGGACGATTCCTCCATGCCGTCGAATACGCCGGCGATATCCGCCGGATTCATCGTGATCAGAATGTCGCGGATGGTGGCGTATTTCTTTTCCTCAAGCAGCAGCTCGAGGGTGGTTTCCATCGTTACAGTATGTTCTGCCATCGGTTCTTTTCCTCCTGCTTCATAAGATAGTCAGGTGTTCGGAAGCCGACACGACAGGTCTCATCAAAGGGAACGCAGGCAGCGGATGCCGGCGCGTCCCTTCGGACTTCGGCCTACCGGTGTGCCGTTACTGCCTCCAGCATCCATGACGTTCCCTCCTTTATCATTTATTCGGCGAAAGCCTAAATCTTATTCTATACCTTTTATAGGAGGATGTCAAGAAAAGAGCGCGGAAAATGTTTCGCTCTGCGCACTTGCATAGACGGCGCAAATGCGCTATACTGTGAGGGTAAACGCATCAAAAGGAGTGTTGTTCCATGACAGATATCCTTGTGGTCGGCGCGGGTCCCGCGGGACTGACGGCGGCGCTGTATGCCTGCCGCGCCGTAAAGAGCGTGCTGGTGCTCGAGAAGGAGACGTTCGGCGGTCAGATCACCCATTCTCCGAAGGTGGAGAATTACCCGGGCATCGCCCAGATGAGCGGCACGCAGTTTGCGGACTGGCTGCTCGAGCAGACGCTCGCGCAGGGCGCAGAGGTCGAAATGGAGACGGTGACCGCCGTGCGCAGAGAGGGAGAAAACTTCGCCGTCGAGACCGAGGGCGAAACGTATACGGCAAAGGCTGTCATTCTGGCGACCGGCTCACACCACCGGCAGCTCGGCCTGCCGAACGAGAATGATCTGGTCGGCGAGGGCGTGTCGTACTGCGCCGTTTGCGACGGCGCGTTTTACCAGGGAAAGCGGGTCGCCGTGATCGGCGGCGGCAATACTGCGCTGCAGGAAGCGGTGCTGCTCTCCGAGACGTGCGCGCACGTGACGCTCGTGCAGAATCTGCCGGTGTTCACGGGCGAAGAAAAGCTTCTGGAGATCCTGCGCGGCCGCGACAACGTGTCGTTCATCACGAACACCGTCGTCAGCGAGCTGCTCGGCGCGCAAGCGCTCGAGGGGATCGTACTCGATACGGACGGCAAAAAATCCACGCTCACCGTGGACGGCATCTTCGTTGCCATCGGACAGGTGCCGGAGAATGAGCCGTTCCGCGACCTCGTGCCGCTGAATGAATACGGCTATTTCAACGTGGACGAACGCTGTGTGACCGGCGAAGCGGGCGTGTTCGTCGCGGGCGACTGCCGTCAAAAGACCGTGCGTCAGATCACGACGGCCACCGCCGACGGCGCCTCTGCTGCGATCGCCGCCTGCCGGTATATCGACGCGCTCCATCGAGGCGATGGAGGCGGGCGTCAGAGCCGGCGCGCAGATCGTGGAGTTCGATCTGCATTTCACCGACGCGGGCGAGCCGGTGCTCTCGCACGACGCGCCTGCGGGAGAATGCGCCGCGCTGCGGGACGCCTTCGCGTTTCTGGCGGCGCATCCGGACGTTCGGGCGAACGTGGACGTCAAGGATACGACGTACCTCGAGTGCGTGGAGCCGCTGGCGCGGGAGACGGGCGTGCTCGACCGCATTTTCTTCACCGGATTGTTTGAAGAGGATATTCCGACGGCGCGGGAGAAATGTCCGTCCGTCCCGTACTATCTGAACACGAGCATTTCGCGCTTTGCGAACGTCCGGAAGCTGGCGAAAAAGGTCCGGTCGCTCGGCGCGCTCGGCGTCAATATCAGCAAGCACTACCTGTCGATGCGGCTGACGCGCGTTTTCCATCACGAGGGGCTGGAGGTCTCCGTCTGGACGGTCGACAAAAAGCCGGAGGCGCTGCGCGTGCTTATGATGCAGCCCGACAACGTGACGACGCGCAAACCGGATATGGTCTGGTCGCTGCTGCAAAAGGAAGAAGCATGAACGAACGGATTTGCGCGCTGTACAAGAAGTGCGGCGGGTGCCAGATGATGAATCTGCCGTATGATGCGCAGCTGGCATGGAAAGAAAAGCAGGTGCGGATCCTGCTGGACAAATACGGCAAGGTCTCGCCGATCATCGGTATGGAGGACCCGTATCACTACCGCAACAAGGTGCAGGCGGCGTTCAAGCCGCTGCGGGACGGGCGCGTGATCTCCGGCGTATACCAGTCCGGCACACATCGCGTCGTGCCGGTCGATTCATGTCTGCTCGAGGACGAGACGGCGGACGCGATCATCGTCACGATCCGCTCGATGCTGCGCAGCTTCAAGATCGCGGCGTACGACGAGGACAGCGGACGCGGCGTGCTGCGGCACGTCCTTGTCAAGCGCGGTTTTCACAGCGGCGAAGTGATGGTCGTGCTGGTGTCGGCGAAGCCGGCGTTCCCGTCCGTGAACCATTTCGTCAAGGCGCTTTTGGAAAAACACCCCGAGATCACGACGGTCATCCTCAACGTAAACCCCTACGCGACGAATCTCGTGCTCGGACCGAACGAGCGCGTGCTGTACGGCAAGGGATATATCGAGGACACGCTCTGCGGCAAGGTGTTCCGCATTTCGGCCAAATCGTTTTATCAGATCAATCCCGTGCAGACCGAGGTGCTGTACGGCAAGGCGATGGAATTCGCCGACCTGCAAAAGACGCAGACGGCGATCGACGCGTACTGCGGCGTCGGCACGATCGGTCTGGTCGCGTCCGATTTCGCGGGGCAGGTGATCGGCGTCGAGCTGAACCGCGACGCCGTGCGCGACGCGATCGCCAACTGCAAACGCAACGGCGTGCGCAACGCGCGTTTCTACTGCGCGGACGCGGGCGACTTCATGACTGCAATGGCGCAGGACGGGGAAAAGGCGGACGTGCTGTTCATGGACCCGCCGCGCGCGGGCAGCAGTCCGGAGTTTCTGCGTGCCGCGGTCAAGCTCGCGCCGAAGCGGATCGTCTATATCTCCTGCAATCCCGAAACGCAGGCGCGCGACCTTATGCACCTCACAAAGAACGGGTATAAGGTGCAGCGCATTCAGCCGGTGGACATGTTCCCGCACACGAACCACGTTGAGACGGTCGTTCTGCTGTCAAAAGGTAATTAATATAAAGGACGAGAATGGCATAAAGCAAATGTAAAGAAGCAACAGCAGGAAAGAGGAATGCAATTTTGGCTAACGCGTGTATGCTATATCGTTTTTGTTATGAAGCGCAGGTTGGAGATTACGTGGTCTTCCCTTCAAAAATCAACCGCGAAGTTAATCTTGGCGTTGTGGAGGGTGCTTATGTTTATGATTCCTCTCAAGATGGTTTATATTCCCGTACCGAAAGAGGAGTGATTGCATGAGAGCTGTGAAAATCAATGTGCCGAATCCTTCCTCTGAGCAGGTTGAGTATTATCTTCGTGCATGGGATGAGATGGAAAACTATCATTTGCAGGAAGATGCGCTCGATAAACTCTTTTTTGTTCTTTGCCCAGAGAACACAGAGATGTCAGATATTCTGTTGAAGGTAGCTACACTGAACGAATTTTATAGCACTAACATCTTTTCGGTGTATCCAGTAGCAAAGCGCATCCTTTCCCTGAACATAGATGCCAGGCTTGAAGCAGGCGATGTTTCGCTTGTATCTGATGTACAGAAGGTAACAATAAACGGCGTCAAGAAAAACTTTTACTCCTTTGCAACAAAGTACTGCAGCCACCATAAACCGTTGGATTATCCGATCTATGATAGCTACGTGGAAAAGGTACTATGTTACTTCCGGGATCGCGATAAGTTCATGTCGTTCAAAACTCCGGAGCTGAAAGATTATGCAAAGTTTAAGGAAGCGCTTATCGCTTTCAGATTCTTCTACGGCCTTGACCAGTACAACTTGAAAGAGATTGATAAATACATGTGGCAGCTCGGGAAGAAGTTTTTTTCTAAGAGCTACGGAAAGAATAGAGCACAAGAGAAACAATGATGAGATTGGAAGAAAGCTATACTTGTTTGGCAACCAGCTTGTGAGTGAAAGGCGAGATCGCACAGACCAGCTTCGGCGCGATCGGGATGCCTGACAAACGGCGTTTGAACAATGCAGCAGATATAAACTGACAAATCGAAACCGGACGATCGGAGGTGCGGGCGATGCAGATTGAGGTCATACGTGCAACGCAGACGTGGCAGCAGGCGGGCGCGTACTACGTGCGCATCCAGGGGATGGCGAAACAGCATGCCATTCCGCTGCGGCGCGAATTCGACGAGCACGACACGCCCGAAACGAAGTATATCGTTCTGACGGACGACGCGTTTCCCGTCGCGACCTGCCGCATGTATCCGCTCTGCGGCGACTGTGCCATGATCGGCAGAGTCGTCGTTCTGCCCGAATACCGCGGGAAAGGACTGGGCGGAACCGTCGTGACGGAAGCGGAAAACTGGCTGCGCGAGCTCGGCTTTGCGCGTGCGGTCGTCGAAAGCCGCGACGTCGCCGTCGGATTCTATGAAAAGCTCGGCTACGCCGTGACGGACGGCGCCGTTATCCGCGGCGATACGTTCGACTGCATCCGGATGGAAAAAGCGCTGACCGCGCAGGCGTGACGATCTGCGAGGGACGGCGAACTGCTTTGACGGCAAAACCCGCTTTATGCGGACGCAATACATATTTTTGAAAACAGAAAGGAAGTATGTACGATGTGGAAAATGGTTCTCTTATTTGGTATGCCGCTGATGATCCCGTTTGAGATCGCTTACGGTCTGCTCATGAAAGTGTTCGGTCCGCTGGGTCTTCCGGACTTTCTCGGAATCATGATGAAATAAGGGGAAGACCATGGAGTTTAAAGAAGTCGTTAAAAACCGGTATTCCTGCAAGAAGTATTCCGACCGGCAGGTGGAGGATGAAAAGCTGACAGCCATTCTGGAAGCCGGCCGCCTCGCGCCGACCGCAAAGAATCTGCAGGAAGTGCGCGTTTACGTGCTGCAGTCTGCCGAAGCGCTTGAAAAGATCGACGCTGCAACGCCGTGCCGCTACGGTGCGCCGACAGTTCTGGCCGTGGCGTTCGACAGGGAAAACGTGTTCACCTACCCCGGCGGGAAACGGGACTCCGGCGCCGAGGATGCGGCGATCGTGGCGACGCACCTGATGCTTGCCGCGGCGGACGAAGGCGTGGACAGCTGCTGGCTCAATTTCTTTGATCCGGATGCGCTCTCGGCCGCGCTGGGACTGCCCGAAAACGAGGAGATCCTGATGCTTCTGGATCTCGGATATGCCGCGCAGGGCGCCGGTCCGCTGCCGAATCATACGAGTCGGAAAGCGCTGTTCGAAACGGTCATCTACAGATAACCCGCAAAAAGAGGAGAAACGATGCAAGCAAACGCAAAAGAAATGAAGAAGAATATGGGCGTCGCGTCCGCGACGTCCATCGTGGTCGGCTGCGTGATCGGCGCCGGCGTGTTTTTCAAACCGTACGCGATCTATCAGGCGACGGGAGGCGCTCCGGGACTGGGGCTGCTCTCGTGGATACTGGGCGGACTGATGAGCATTCTCGGCGCGCTCACGTTTGCCGAGATCGCCGTCATGATCCCACGCACCGGCGGCATGGTCACCTATCTGGGAGAGGTCTATAACCGAAAAGTCGGGTTCCTTGCCGGATGGATGCAGGTGGTCATTTTTTACCCCGCCTACGTCGCCGGATACGGCGTCAAGGTCGGCACGGAATTGTCCTCGATGTTCGGCACGAACGTCTCCCTGCCGATCGGGATCCTCGTGATCGCGGGGATCGTTGTGATCAACGTGATCGGCTCCGGCAGCGCCGGCGTTTTCCAGATCGTCTCCACGGTCTGCAAGCTCATTCCGCTGATCCTGATCACCATAGCCGGCTTTGTCATCGGCGGCAGCCATGATCCGCTTCTGACGCCCGTGCTCGGCGAAGGCGTCTCCGCCGGTTCGGCCGTCGGCACGACGCTGCTCGCGGTCCTTTTTGCATTTGAAGGCTGGACGAACGTCGGGACGATCGCGGGCGAAATGAAGAAGCCCGCAAAGGATCTGCCCAAGGCGATCGTCGGCGGCGTCAGCATCATCATGGCGGTCTATCTGCTGATCAACCTTGCCTATCTGAAGGTCATTCCGGCGCATGAGCTGATGCAGCTGGAATCTCCGGCGGCAGCCGTCGCGACGAAGCTCTTCGGCAACGCCGGCGGCACGATCATCACGATCGGCATCATCGTCTCGGTCATCGGCGCCGGAAACGGATTCCTGCTTTCCGGTTCGAGAGTCGCGTATTATCTGGCGGCGGAAAAGACGCTGCCGTTCTCGGACAGACTCGCAAAGCTCAACAAAAACCTCGTCCCCGCCAACTCGATCATTCTCGTGGGAACGCTGGCGGCGCTGTACTCGCTGATCGGACAGTTCGATCTGCTGACGGATATGGGCACGTTCTCGTGCTGGATCTTCTACACGCTCACGTTTATGTGCGTGATCCGCATGCGCCGCAAGCAGCCGCAGCTGGAGCGCAAGTATAAAGTGCCGGGCTACCCGGTGGTTCCGGTTCTGGCGATCGCGAGCGGTGCGTACGTCGTCGCGAGTCAGCTCTTCATGTCCGGAAACCGCGGCAGACTCATGGCGCTGGCAAGCGTCGGCATCACGATGGTCGGACTGCCGGTCTATCTGCTGGTGCAAAAGAAAAACCGCAAGGATGTCGCTTAAAGGGCAGGGGATTCAGAAATGAAAAAAGAATACTGCGGGATGCCGATGCGCTTTGCCCACACGGGCGTGACGCAGTTCGCACCGGAGAATTCCATGGAGGCGTTTCAGAAGGCTGCGGAGCTCGGATGCGAAGGCATCGAGCTGGATATCCAGCTGTGCGGCGAAGGAGAGATCATCGTCACGCACAACGCCAGCATGGGTTATATGACTTTTGAAGAGCACCGCGAAGTGCTGCGGGAGATGACCGTGGAACAGATCAAGGCGATCGATATTCCCTACCGCAGCGCGCTCAAGCTCAAATATCCGCCGTATCCGTGGACGGAGCATTGGGGCGGCAGACGCATGATCATGCCGCCGGACTACCACGAGGAGCGTGTGACGCATCTGGCGACCATGCCGGAGTTCGACGCGTGGCTCTCAACGGTCGATTACGACCTGAACGTGGAAGTGGAATTCAAGTGCACGGGCATGTGCGAGCGCATGGACGAGATCCTTGCCGCGTCACCCAACGTTTCCCGCTACATCCTCTTTTCCGGAGACTGGGACGTGCTGGAGGAGATGCAGGCGCATTACCGCGAAAAGGGAAAGCCGGAGGGACTGCGGCTGGGTGCGAACGTCCGCTTCCTGACGGAGCAGACGATGGCGTTTATCCGCCGTTCCGATCTGTACGAGGTCGGACTGAACAACGAGGCGTTCACCAAGGCCGACGTGGATATGCTCGCCGGGATGGGCGTCCGGGTCTTTTCCAATCTGGGCGACTACCCCGAGTGGTGGGCGCAGCTCGGCCCCATGGGCGTGACGGGCTTCAAGACGAACTATCCGGAAGCGTACACCGAGTGGTGGATGCAGGCACAAGAATAAAAAGCAAATAAAAGCCGGCGCGCAGAGGCAGTCGTTATGCCTGTCCGCGCCGGAATTTCTTTTACGGCAGGAACCGTATGCGCATGAGGGGAAACGGCTGTTTTTGTTGAAAACGTGCGCCGCATGTGGTATAATCAAGGAAAAATACAGGGAGGTTTCAGAATGGCAGCAAAAACCATAGACAACGTTGCGCAGTTTCTGCGGGACGCACAGACGTATTATCTTGCGACGGTCGAGGGCGATCAGCCGCGTGTGCGGCCGTTCGGCACCGTGCTGCTGTACGGCGGCAGACTTTATATCCAGACGGGCAAGAGCAAAGACGTGTCGAAGCAGCTTGCACGCAACCCGAAAGCGGAGCTGTGCGCGTTCAAGGACGGCGTATGGCTGCGGATCGCGGGCGAGCTGGTGAATGACGACGACCGCGCCGTCAAGGCCGCGATGCTCGAGCAGTATCCGCAGCTGCAGGCGATGTACAGTGCGGACGACGACAACACGCAGGTGCTTTATTTCCGGAACGCCGCGGCGACGTTCAGCTCTTTCACCGCAGCGCCGGAAACCGTGAACCTGAACTGAAACGGAGGACCCCGAAATGAAAAAAGTATTCTGTCTGCTGTTGAGCGCGGTCTGTATCTACGCGAGCCTTGTCTTTTCTGCGTCGGCCGCGACCGATTATCAGATCGTTTCGCCTTATGCGCAGGTCGTCTGGGAGGGCGACGGCGCGTGGAACGCGTACAAGGGCAATCTGCACACCCACTCCACGTTCAGCGACGCGGAGATGGATCTCAACGAAATGATCCTTGACCACTACAATCAGGGATTTGATTTTCTCGCCATGACGGATCACGGCGTGACGGGCACGCCCTGGAACGAAGCACCGGCGCGTCTGCCGCTCTATTGGTATCAATATATTCTCGGCTATAAGCAGACGCCCTTGACGGACGAGGAATTCCGCGCCGTGACGGACGGCACGTATCCCGTGGACGGCGTCCCGCGAGGCAAAGGCATGACCTGTGTGACGGGCGGCAACGAGCTGAACGCGCTGACGCTGACCAAATGCCACGTCAACGGCATGTTCCTGCCCCCTCACGTGGGCGACAACTATCTCGGCTACGAGAACGACCACGAGGGCGCCGTGCGTCTTGCGGACGAAGCGGGCGGCATTTCCTTTATCAATCATCCCGGAGACTGGCTGAATTCCAACAGAGGGATCGAAACGGTTTCCGATCCGGCGAACGTGCATTACTATGCCGATATTCTGCTGAAATACGACTCCTGTCTGGGCATGGAAGTGTTCAACGAGCGCAACCACGTGACCGCATATGACCGCATCCTTTGGGACAACGTGCTGATGGAATGCCTGCCCTACGGAAAGAGAGTCATCGGCTTCTCCAACAACGACGCGCATTTTCACAGCCACGTCGACTCGTCCTTCTCCGTCTTTATGATGCCGGAGAACACGGTCGAAAACATCAAGGAAACGATGCAGTCCGGCGCATTCTTCTGCGTGACCAGAGAGCTGCGCAACAACGATCTCATCGGCCCTGCCGAAGAGTTTGACGTGCGCTATTCCGAGACGCCGTATCCGGCGTTCCATGCGCTTTCGGTCGACGGACACAAGGTGACCGTGCGCGCGAACAACTGCACCGAACTGCAGTGGATCGCAAACGGCAAGGTGATCGCGCACGAAACGATGGAACAATCCGAAGATGAAACGACGTACGTGCTCGACCTCGACAGCATCGAGGGCGCGGAAGATTTCCTCTATATCCGCTGCGAGCTGTTCGGCGAGGGCGGCGCGACGATCTCACAGGCGCTCGTCATCGACAACGGTACTGCGCCGAAGACGTATACCGTCGACACGTCCCGCGAAGCGAAACGCGCAAACATCTGGCACCGCGTCAAGTCGCTGCGCCTGTTCGTCCTGTTCCGCATCATCGTGGACGAACTGTTCGGGTGATCGATCGGAATCTTTCGGGACACAGCCCGATCCGTTCCGTAATGAATACGGAAAAACGTAAAACAGAGTGAACGACATGACATTTGAAACTGAGCGACTGATCCTGCGTCCGTGGAAGGAAACGGACGCAGAATCCTTATACGAATACGCAAAAGACGACCGCGTCGGTCCCGTTGCCGGATGGCCGGTGCACACGAGCGCGGAAAACAGCCGCGCGATCATCCGCGAGGTGCTGTCCGTGCCGGAGAATTATGCCGTTTGTCTGAAAGCGGATAACCGCGCGATCGGCTGCGTCGGGCTGATGATCGGCAAGGACAGCAACATCGGACTGCCCGACACGCAGGGCGAGATCGGCTACTGGATCGGCGTGCCCTTCTGGGGACGGGGACTGATCCCCGAAGCGGTGCGCGCGGTCATCCGGCACGCCTTCTGCGATCTCGGACTCGAGACGCTCTGGTGCGGCTATTTCGACGGCAACGAGAAGTCGAAGCGCGTCATGGAAAAGTGCGGCTTCGTGTATCATCATACGAACGAGAATATCTATTGGCCGCGAACGGGCGACGTCCGCACCGAGCATATCGCGACGCTTCCGAAGGCTGCCTGGCAGGAAAAAATGCAGTCGGCAGCGCCCATGCGGATATTGGTCAGCGCGTGCCTGCTGGGGCGCAGGTGCAAATACAACGGCGGCGACAACTACAGCGAAGCCGTCGAGGCGTTCGTTCGGGGACACGAGGTGATCCCGGTGTGTCCGGAGCTTGCGGGCGGACTGTCCGTCCCGCGCTCACCCTGCGAGATCGTGAACGGCGTCGTCATGAACAGGGACGGCGAAAACGTCGACGAGGCGTTCCGAAACGGCGCCGCGGCATGCGTCGGACTTGCCAAAGAAAAGCGGATCGACCTTGCCGTCCTGCAGTCCCGCAGCCCGTCCTGCGGCGTCCGTCAGATCTATGACGGGACTTTTTCCGGCAGGAAGATCGAAGGCTCCGGCGTGTTCGCGGCAATGCTGCGCGAAAACGGATTCCGGGTTTTGGACGCGGAAGATTTGAAAGGAGAAGGGACCCATGCTGAATATTGAACACCTGACCAAACGCTTCGGTGAAAAGACTGCCGTGGACGATCTGTCCCTGCGCATCCTGCCGGGAGAGATCTTCGGCTTCATCGGCCACAACGGCGCGGGCAAGACGACCACGCTCAAGAGCGTTGTCGGCATCCTGCAGTTCGACGAGGGTTCGATCACCGTCTGCGGCCATTCCGTAAAGGACGATCCGCTCTCCTGCAAGCGCGCGCTTGCCTACATACCGGACAACCCGGACCTGTACGATTTCATGAGCGGATTCAAGTATCTCAACTTCGTGGCGGACGTGTTCGCGATCCCCGCGGCGGAACGTGCGGAAAAGATCCGCAAATACGCCGATCTGTTTGAGATGACCGGCAGTCTGGGCGATCCGATCTCCGCCTATTCGCACGGCATGAAGCAGAAGCTGGCCGTCATCGCGGCATGGCTGCACGATCCGAAGCTGATCGTCATGGACGAACCGTTCGTCGGTCTCGACCCGAAGGCGTCGCATCTTCTCAAGGAGATGATGCGCGCGCATTGTGACAGAGGCGGCGCGATCTTTTTCTCCACGCACGTGCTGGAAGTGGCGGAAAAGCTCTGCGACAAGGTCGCCATCATCAAGCAGGGCAGACTCGTCAAGGTCGGCACGATGGAGGAAGTCAAGGGAGACGACAGCCTGGAGGAAGTGTTCCTGGAACTGGAGGCGGAATAAATGCTGAAGGTGCTTGTAAAGAAACAGCTCACGGAGGTCTTTAAATCATACTTCTTTGACGCGAAGAAAAACAAGATGCGCTCCAAGGGCGCGATCGTCGCGTGGTTTGTCTTTTTCATCGTCATCGTGGTCGGCATGCTCGGCGGCATCTTCACGTCGCTGTCCATGTCGCTGTGTCCCGGTCTGACCGACGCGGGCATGGACTGGCTGTACTTTTTGCTGATGAGCGGCATCTCTTCTTGCCTCGGCATATTCGGCAGCGTGTTCAATACCTATTCCGGGCTGTATCTTTCCAAGGACAACGATCTGCTGCTGTCCATGCCTATCCCGGTGCGGACGATCATCACGGCACGCCTTCTGAACGTCTATCTGATGGGCACGATGTATTCGTCGGCCGTGCTGCTGCCGGCGCTGATCGTCTATTGGATCACGGCGGGCGCAACGGTTCTTCGTGTGCTCTGCGGGATCGTGCTGCTGCTGGGCGTGACGACGTTCGTGCTGCTGCTGTCCT
>CADAGA010000042.1 GCA_902787275.1 Oscillospiraceae bacterium
CACGCCGTGGCATACAGAGCGATGTCGCTGCTGCTGCGCCGCTCACCCGGACGCGAGGCGTATCCGGGCGATATCTTTTATCTGCACAGCCGTCTTTTGGAGCGCGCGGCGTGTCTTGCGCCGTCGTGCGGCGGCGGAACGCTGACGGCGCTGCCGATCATCGAGACCAAGGGCGGCAACATCTCCGCCTTCATTCCGACCAACGTCATTTCCATCACCGACGGTCAGATCTATCTTGAATCGGAGCTGTTCCACAACGGGATACGTCCCGCCGTGAACACCGGTCTGTCGGTGTCCCGTGTCGGGCGTGCCGCGCAGCCGCAGGCGATGCGCAAGGTGTCGTCCTCGCTGCGCATCGAATTGGCGCAGTACCGCGAAATGGCGGTGTTTTCGCGTTTCGGTTCCGATCTCGACAAGTCCACGAGAAAAATGCTTGAGAGCGGCGAACGGCTGACGATGCTGCTCACGCAGGGCAAGCATGAACTGTACAGCCTCAGCGAGCAGACCGCACTGCTGCTGCTGTTCAAGAACGGCCGCTTCGACGACGTGCCGCCGCGCGAGATGAACAAAGCGGCGCATGCGGCGCTTGAGAAGCTGCATGCTTCCTGCCCCGAAGCGCTCGACGCGATCGACCGTACCGGCGATCTTCCGGACGACGTGATCGCGGCGCTGCTTGCGTAGCGGGGTGCGGCTATGGCAACGAAGAATATCAGCGAGATCGAGCGCAACATCGACGCGATCTACCAGACGCGGCACGTGACGAACGCGATGTATATGCTGTCTGTGACGGCGATGCGGCGGGGACTGGCGAACATCGGCTACAACCGCGAATACATGCGCAACGTCTGCAGCGCGGTCAAGGATATCCTGGAAAAATCACCGGACGTGCGAAACGCGTTCATCCATGCAGAGGACGAGGCTGACCGGCGCGATACGGCGTTTTTTGTGATCGCGTCGGACAAGAGCCTGTGCGGCGCGTACAACCAGAACGTGGTGTCCGAAGCCGAGCGGCAGATCCGCCGGGTCAGGGAGGACGGGCGCGGGGCGCTCGTCTATACCGCCGGACTGAAGATCGAGGAGATCCTGAAAAACCGCGGTGTGGACGTCTGCCGCAACTTCGACGGCGCGTCGCAGTACCCGTCTCTTCAGCAGGCATACCGCATCGCGCAGGAGATCATCGGCCTTTTCCGAAGCGGCAGCGTGCGGGACGTATACGCGGTTTATACCGACTACGTGTCGTCCGCCAGACAGATCGCGACGACGCACAGACTGCTTCCGCTGGCGGTCGAAAACTTTGAAACGGTCGCGCTGGAGCGTCCGTATACGGCGCTGATGACGTACGTACCGTCGCCCGAGGAGACGTATGAAAAGATCGTCCGGCAGTATCTGCAGGGCTTTTTGTACGGCGCTCTGTGCAGCTCGCTGGTGTGTGAGAATCTGGCACGCATGACGGCAATGCAGAGCGCGACGCATAACGCGGACGAGATGCTCCGGAAGCTGGAATCCGCGTACAATACGGCGCGTCAGCTCGCGATCACAAGCGAACTGACGGAGATCGCCGCAGCGACCGAGCTTATCAAGAATGCAATATAAGGGAGGGATCGTTTTGTCCTCCGAAAAGATACAGGGAAAAATCATCAAGATCGCAGGACCCGTCGTGGACGTGCGCTTCCCGCAGGGAATGGAGCCGCACGTCAACGCGCTGGTGACGACGGACGACGACAGCTGCCACATGGAGGTCTCGCAGGTGCGCGAGGGTGTGGCGCGCTGCGTCGCGCTCGAGGCGACGGAGGGTCTGTCGTGCGACGTCGGCGTATGGACGACCGGCGAGGGGATCCGTGTGCCCGTCGGCGAGGGGCTGCTCGGCCGCGTCGTGGACGTGCTCGGCAGACCGATCGACGGCAGGGGACCGATCGAGGCGGACGGTTTTACGGATATTCACCGTTCGGCGCCCGATCTGCGCGCCCAGAAACCGGCGACGGAGATTTTTGAGACCGGAATCAAGGTCATCGACCTTTTGGTCCCGTACCCCAAGGGCGGCAAGATCGGCCTGTTCGGCGGCGCGGGCGTCGGCAAGACGGTGCTCATTATGGAGCTCATCCACAACGTCGCGCGTGAGCACGGCGGCAACTCCGTCTTTACGGGCGTCGGCGAGCGCAGCCGCGAGGGCACCGAGCTGATCGCGGACATGCAGAAGAGCGGCGTCATCGAAAAGGCGATCCTCGCCTTCGGCCAGATGAACGAGCCGTCCGGCAGCCGTATGCGCGTGGCGCTGACGGGACTGACGATGGCGGAGTATCTGCGCGACGTGCAGCACAAGGACGTGCTGCTGTTTATCGACAATATCTACCGCTACGTGCAGGCAGGCAACGAAGTCAGCACGCTGCTGGGCAGACTGCCCAGCGCTGCGGGCTACCAGCCGACGCTGGCGAACGAGCTGGGCGATCTGGAGGAACGGATCGCGTCCACGGACAACGGTTCCATCACGTCCGTACAGGCGGTCTACGTGCCGGCGGACGATCTGACCGATCCCGCGCCCGCGTCGATCTTTTCGCACCTCGACGCAACGACGGTGCTCTCGCGCGAGATCGCGGAGCAGGGCATCTATCCCGCCGTCGATCCGCTGTCGTCCACGAGCCGGCTTCTGGAAAAGGAATACGTCGGCGAAACGCACTACCGCGTTGCCATGCAGGTGCAGGAGACGATCCAGCGGTATATCGATCTCAAGGACATCATCGCCATCCTCGGCATGGACGAACTGTCCAAGGAGGATAAGCTGACCGTTCGCCGTGCGCGCAAGCTTCAGCGCTTTATGTCGCAGCCGCTGTTCGTTGCGAAGGCGTTTACCGGTTCCGAAGGACGGTTTGTGCCCGTGGAAAAGACCGTCGAGAGCTTCCGCCGCATCGTGGACGGTGAAGTGGACGATCTGCCGGAGGCGGCGTTCTTTATGGTCGGCGATATCGACGATGCGATCGAGAAGGCGAAGACGCTATGAATACGTTTCAGCTGCTGATCGCAACGCCCGAGCGGCAGGTGCTGTCCGAAGAGGTGGAGATGGTCAAGCTCTGCCTGCCGGACGGCGACTACGTGCTGCTGGCGGGGCACGAACCGGTGACGACTGCGCTCGACTACGGCCTGCTGACCTACCGCAGCGCGGAAGGGCAGACGCATGAGTTCGTGATCTCCGACGGCTTTTGTGAGATGCGTCCGGATAAGGCGGTGGTGTTCACCGATCAATGCCTCGACGCGGACAACCTCGACCGCGAGCAGGAGCGCATCGAGCGCGAGCGCATGATCGCGCAGGATCGCTTCGAGGACAGTCTCGAACAAAAAAAGAAGCGCCCCGCTTGCCTGTTACGGTAAGCGGGGCGTTGTTCTGTACGGTTTTATTTTTCGATCAGGCTCTTGCCGGTCATCTGCGCAGGCTGGGCAAGTCCCATGATCTCGAGCATCGTGGGAGCGATGTCGCTGAGCTTGCCGCCGGTCTGACGCAGCTTGCACGGATACCCGACGACGCACAGAGGCACAGGGTTCGTGGTGTGCGCCGTGAAGGGCGTTCCGTCGTCCTCCAGCATCTTGTCGGCGTTGCCGTGGTCGGCGGTGATGATGACCGCGCCGCCGGCTTTCCCGACGGCTGCGACGACCTTGCCGACGCACGTGTCGACGGCTTCGACCGCCTTGACCGCCGCCTCGAACACGCCGGTGTGACCGACCATGTCGCAGTTGGCAAAGTTGAGGATGATCGTGTCATACTTGCCGCTTTCGACAGCCTCGACGACCTTTTCCGCGACCGGGTATGCGCTCATCTCCGGCTGCAGGTCGTACGTTGCGACCTTCGGGGAGGGAACGAGGATGCGATCCTCGCCCTCGAACGTCGTCTCGACGCCGCCGTTGAAGAAGAACGTCACGTGCGCGTATTTCTCCGTTTCGGCGATGCGCAGCTGCGTCTTGCCGCAGGAAGCCATATATTCGCCGAACGTGTTATGCAGCACCGTCTCGAAATCCTCGGGTGTGTACGCGACGCTGACGTTGGGCATGGTCGCGTCGTACTGCGACATGCAGACAAAATGCACGGGGAAGAAGCCCTTCTTGCGCTCGAAGCCCGTGAACGCCTCATCCACGAACGAACGCGTGATCTCGCGCGCACGGTCGGGGCGGAAGTTATAGAAGATGATGCTGTCGTTCGCGCCGATGGGCTTTGCGCCTTCGCAGACCTTCGGGATGACGAATTCGTCCGTCAGGTATTTGCCCTCTTCGTCCAGTACTTCATAGGAAGCGCGGATGGCGTCGACGGGATCGGCGACCTGCTCGCCCTCGCCGTAAACCATCGCGGCGTACGCCTTCTGCACGCGGTCCCAGCGGTTGTCGCGGTCCATCGCGTAGTAGCGTCCCATGACGGTGGCGATTTTGCCCACGCCGATCTCACGGAGCTTTTCGACCGTTTCCGCCACGTAATCCGCGCCGGAAGCGGGCGGCACGTCGCGTCCGTCGAGGAACGCGTGCACGTACACGTCGCGCAGACCGCAGCGCTTTGCCAGCTCGATGATCGCCCACATGTGCGTGTTGTGGCTGTGGACGCCGCCGTCGGACAGCAGACCCATGACGTGCAGGGCGCTGCCGTTCTGCTTGCAGTTCTCCATAGCGGCGAGCAGACGGGGATTCTCAAAGAACACGCCGTCCTCGATGAACTTCGTGATTTTGGTCAGCGGCTGGTATACGACGCGTCCCGCGCCGATGTTGGTGTGGCCGACCTCGCTGTTGCCCATCTGACCGTCCGGCAGACCGACGTCCATGCCGGACGCGCCGATATAAGTCAGCGGGTTTTCAGAAAACAGACGGTCGAGATTCGGCGTTTTTGCAGCGTGGATGGCGTTGCCGTAGTCGCTGTCATTTCTGCCGAAGCCGTCCATGATGCACAGAAGCATTGGTCTTTAGCTCATAATGCTCTCCTTATTTGGAAGCGGCCGCGACGATCGTCGCGAAGTCGGGCGCCTTGAGAGACGCACCGCCGATCAGACCGCCGTCCACGTGCTCTTTCGCGAGCAGTTCCGCCGCGTTCTTGGCGTTCATGGAGCCGCCGTACTGCACGACGAAAGCGTCCGCGTCAGCCTGGGAGTACAGCTCCGCGATCAGCGCGCGGATGCCGCCGTTGACTTCGTCCGCCTGCTCCGCCGTAGCGGTTTCGCCCGTGCCGATCGCCCATACGGGCTCGTAAGCGATGATGATATTCTTGAGTTCCTCTGCGGAAACGCCGGCAAGCGCGATCTTGGTCTGCGTGGCGATGACTTCCATGGTGATGTTCTGCTTGCGCTGCGTGAGCGTCTCGCCCACACAGAGGATGACGGTCAGACCCGCGTCCAGCGCCGCGCGCACGCGGTCGTGCACGGTCACGTCCGTCTCGCCGAAATACTGGCGGCGTTCGCTGTGGCCGATGATGACGTACGGCACGCCGACTGCGGCGAGCATCTCTGCGGAAACTTCGCCGGTGAAGGCGCCGCTCTTTGCCCAGTGGCAGTTCTCCGCGCCGATCTTGATGTTGGAACCGGCGGCAGCTTCAAGCGCTGCATACAGATCGACGTACGGCACGCACAGCACGACGTCACAGTCCGCGTCCTTGACGAGGGGCTTCATTTCTTCGATGAGCGCCTTGGTCTCATCGGGGGTCTTGTTCATTTTCCAGTTGCCGGCAATGACGGCTTTGCGAAGCGTTTTGTTCATGGTGCACAATCCTTTCTTTGAAAGAGCGCCGCGGGAGAACCGCAGCGCCCGTTTGTTTATAAAATCAGTCTTTGTCGCCCAGTGCAACGA
Organism: Oscillospiraceae bacterium; assembly: GCA_902787275.1. Lineage (GTDB taxonomy): Bacteria > Bacillota > Clostridia > Oscillospirales > Acutalibacteraceae > UBA1425. Next base: position 5,809 of record CADAGA010000042.1, read on the forward strand.
TACCGGGAAGCTGCTTGCCCTCGAGGAATTCGAGCGAAGCGCCGCCGCCGGTGGAGATGTGCGTCATCTTGTCGGCGAAGCCGAGCTTCTGCACGGCCGCAGCGGAGTCGCCGCCGCCGATGATGGAGATCGCGCCGGATTCCGCAACGGCAGTCGCCACGGCGATGGTGCCGTTTGCGAAGTTCGTCCATTCGGAAACGCCCATCGGGCCGTTCCAGATGACCGTGCCCGCGCCCTTGATCGCGCCGGCGAACAGCTCTCTGGTCTTGGGACCGATGTCCAGACCCATCCAGCCGTCGGGGATGTCGTCGGAGTTGACGTCCATATATTCGGTATCCTCTTTGTATTCCTTGCCGACGCGGTTGTCCACGGGAAGCAGGAATTTGACGCCCTTTTCTGCGGCCGCGGCCAGAAGACCCTTTGCCAGATCGATCTTATCGGTCTCGCAGATGGAAGTGCCGACCGAGTGACCCTGCGCGGCAAAGAACGTGTACGCCATGCCGCCGCCGACGATGAGCGTGTCGACCTTGTCCAGCAGGTTCGTGATGACGCCGATCTTGTCGGAGACCTTCGCGCCGCCGAGGATCGCCACGAGCGGACGCTTCGGGTTCTCGAGCGCGCCGCCGATGAACTCGATCTCTTTCTGGATCAGATAGCCGCACACGGCGGGAATGTAGTCCGCGATACCGGTGGTGGAGGAGTGCGCTCTGTGCGCGGAGCCGAACGCGTCGTTGACGAAGATGTCCGCCATGGACGCGAATTTCTTGGACAGCTCGGGATCGTTCTTCGTTTCGCCCGGCTCAAAGCGGACGTTTTCGATCAGCATCGCTTCGCCGCACTGCAGGGAGTTGGCCAGCGCCATCGCGCTCTCACCGACGACGTCGGAAGCCATCTTGACCGGCTTGCCGAGCAGCTCGGAAAGACGCGCCGCAACGGGTGCGAGCGAGAACTGCGGATCGACCGTGCCCTTAGGTCTGCCGAGATGGGAGGACAGAATGACCTTCGCACCGTGATTCAGCAGATACTGGATGGTGGGAAGCGACGCGACGATACGCTTGTCGCTGGTGATCTGACCGTCCTTGAGGGGGACGTTGAAGTCGCAGCGCACGAATACGCGCTTGCCCGCGACGTCGATGTCTTCAATGGTACGTTTGTTAAGTAAGCTCATGGGAATTCATCCTTTCCTAAAATATACTGATTCTATTGCTACCAAAGCTATATTTTATACTTTTTTTTCCGACTTTGCAAGCGTTTCTGCAAGATATGGAGATTTGTCTAAAAACCCGCCGCAGAATGGCATAATAATCCACAAAAACGGCAAAAAAGAAGTCTTGACTTCTATTTGATGACGGGACTATAATAATATTCGTGAAAAAATGGATTTGGAGGAAAAAACTATGTCAAGAGTCTACAACTTTTCCGCAGGCCCCTCGATGCTGCCCGAGTCTGTTCTGAATCGTGCGGCGGAGGAAATGCTCGATTATCAGGGCAGCGGCCAGTCCGTTATGGAAATGTCGCACCGCTCCAAGGTGTTCGAGCCGATCATCTACGGCGCGATGGATCTGTTCCGCGAAGTGCTGAACGTCCCCGATAACTACAAGATCCTGTTCCTGCAGGGCGGCGCTTCCACGCAGTTTGCGGCGATCCCGCTGAACTTCATGAACGGCTCCGGAAAGGCGGACTACATCCTCAGCGGTCAGTTCTCCACCAAGGCGTGGCAGGAGGCGTGCAAGTACGGCGAAGCGAAGGCCGTTGCGTCGTCCAAGGCCGACGTGTTCACGCACATTCCGGATCACGATCCGTCCATGTACACGCCCGACGCCGACTACTTCTACATCTGCTACAACAACACGATCTACGGCACGCGCTTCACCGAGCAGACGCTGCCGAAGACCGGCAACGTGCCGCTGTTCGCGGACGTATCCTCCTGCTTCCTGTCCGAGCCGATGGACGTGTCGAAGTACGGCCTGATCTACGGCGGCGCGCAGAAGAACATCGCTCCCGCAGGTCTGACGGTCGTTATCGTGCGCGAGGACCTTCTCGGCAACGCGCGCGACGTGACGCCCACCATGCTCAACTACGCCGTGATGGCGGAGAAGGATTCCATGTACAACACGCCTCCCTGCTACACGATCTACATCTGCAAGCTCGTGCTCGAGTGGATCAAGAGCATCGGCGGTCTTGAGGCGATGAAGCTGCGCAACGAAAAGAAAGCCGGCATCCTGTACGACTATCTCAACCAGAGCGATCTGTTCATCGCACCCGTCCTGCCGCGCGACCGCTCGATGATGAACGTCGTGTTCCGCACGGGCAACGAAGATCTTGACAAAAAGTTCATCGCCGAAGCTGCGGCTGCAGGTTTTGTCAACCTCAAGGGTCACCGCACCGCCGGCGGCATGCGCGCGTCCATCTACAACGCCATGCCGATCGAAGGCGTGGAGAAGCTCGCGCAGTTCATGAACGACTTCGAGACCAAAAACAAATAAGAGAGGTTTTTCAGCATGTTTGATATTCTTACCCTGAACAAGATCTCCAAGTTCGGTCTGGAGAAACTTGATCCCGCGAAGTACGCATACGGCGACGCGGTTGCCGCGCCCGATGCGATCATGGTGCGCTCCGCCGCCATGCACGATATGACGCTCGATCCCAAGACGGTCGCCGTCGCGCGCTGCGGTGCCGGCACCAACAACATCCCCGTGGACGTGTGCGCTTCGAACGGCGTCGTCGTGTTCAACACGCCCGGCGCCAATGCCAACGGCGTGAAGGAACTTGTGCTGTGCGCGATGCTGCTTTCTTCGCGCAAGATCGTTCCCGGCATCGAGTGGTGCAAGACGCTCAAGGGACAGGGCGACGCGGTCGGCAAGGCCGTGGAAAAGGGCAAGAGCGCGTTCGTCGGTCCCGAGATCATGGGCAAGACGCTCGGCGTCGTCGGTCTCGGCGCGATCGGCCGTCTGGTCGCGGACGCCGCGGTCAAGCTGGGCATGAACGTGATCGGTTACGATCCCTTCCCCGTCAAGGGCGTGAACGAAGCGGTGCAGGTCGTCTCGACGCTGGAGCCGATCTTCGAGAGCAGTGACTACATCACGCTGCACGCGCCTGCAACGGCCGAGACGAAGGGCATGATCAACAAGGCTACGATCGGCACGATGAAGGACGGCGTGCGCATCCTCAACTTTGCGCGCGGCGATCTGGTCAACGCCGACGATCTTCTGGCGGCACTCGCGGACGGCAAAGTCGCGGCGTATGCAACGGACTTCCCGACCGACGCGATGCTCGGCGTCGACGGTGTGATCGCGATGCCGCATCTCGGCGCTTCCACGCCCGAGAGCGAGGACAACTGCGCGGTCATGGCAGCCGAGGAGCTGACGGCTTACCTCGAGACCGGCGCGATCCGCAATTCCGTCAACTTCCCGAACGCACCGCTTTCCGCGGACTTCGCTGCGAGAACGTGCGTGCTGCACACCGAGGCCGCCGCAGAAGCCGTTGCGGCCGCGCTCGGCGACGTGACGTTTGCCGGTGCGAAGAAGGGCTACGGCTACACCGTCGCGGACAAGGCCGCGGACGAAGCGGCGCTTGCCGCGATCGACGGCGTCGTGCGTGTGCGCGTGCTGAAGAAATAAGAGAAAAGAGAACCGCCGTGTTTCGGATTGCTCCGTGACACGGCGGCTTTTTTTATGCAGATTTTTTGGCGGTGCGGCTGAACCACCATAGACCGGCGAGCAGCAGCACAGGGAAGACGGTCGCGGCGAGGATGCCGCCGTGCAGATCGCCCAGCCGGTCGGAGAGCGTGCCGACGAACGTCGGACCGGACGCGCAGCCGACGTCGCCGAACAGCGCCATCAGCGCGAACATCGCCGTGCCGCCGTCGGGGATGCCGCCCGCCGCAAGGCTCGTCGTGCCCGGCCAGAAGATGCCGACCGACAGACCGCACAGCGCGCAGCCGATAAGACCCGGTACGGGCGACGCGGACAGGGAAATGAGCAGATAACTGCAAATGCACAATATGCCGCTGCCGAGCATGAATGCCTGCAGCGGCAGTTTTGTGCTCTTTTTGCCGTAGAACAGCCGTCCGGCGCCCATCAGGATGCTGAACGCCATCGTACCCAGAAGGTCGCCCATCGTCTTGGAGACGTGCAGCGCGGATTCGGTAAAGGCGGACGCCCACTGGCTGACCGCCTGTTCGGCGGCGCCGGAGCAGAACATCAGAAGCAGCACCGGCCAGAGCAGCTTTTTGCCGAGCAGCGCGCGCAGGGGACTGCCTTTTTCGGCCGCGGCCGGTTTCGGCGGCATGGGCACGCGGGTGAACACGACCGCGTTTGCCGCCGGGACGAGCGCCCACAGCAGCGCGAGCACACGCCATCTTGCCGTCCCGAACGCCGCAAAGAACAGTGTGGACAGCAGCACGACAGCGACCGTGCCCCAGCAGTAGAACGAGTGCAGCAGGCTCATCGTGCCGGCCTTGTTTTCCGTAGGACAGTTCTCGACGATGGGGCTGACCAGCACCTCCAGGATCCCGCCGCCGACGGCATAGACCGTGACGGAAAGAAGGATGCCGACGAACGGCGCCCGCAGCAGCGCGGGCAAAACCGTCAGTCCCGCGAGTCCCGCCGCACAGAAGATGTGGGCGAGCACCATGCAGCGGCGGTAGCCGAGCCTGTCCGCGAACAGTCCCGCCAGGACGTCCACGCACAGCTGCACGCCGAAATTGAACGTGACGAGCAGCGAGATGCGCGTCAGCGACAGACCGAACGACGCCATGAAGGTCGTGAACAGAAGCGGGATGAAATTGTTGATGATCGCCTGTACCGTGTAGCCGACGAAGCAGGCGCGTACGGTGGAACGGTAGTCGTGCATAAAAAACCTCAAAAAAATGCCGCAAAAAAGCAAAATAAAACTTTTCAACGGCGTTTGTACATGCTATACTATGAGTACTTATATGTTTTATCTCAGCAGCTCGCCGGTTTCGGCATTGACGATGTTGTGGAAAACGGCGATGTGCGACTTGGAGATGAATTTGTCCTCATGCAGCGAACCGAAGAACCAGCGCTTGAATTTGCAGAAGGACGCCAGCTCGTCGAAGAACGTGTTCAGTCCCGTGACGCGGACGGCCTCCTTGTTCTCCTTCAGCTGCAAAAAGCCCTTGATGCGCTGCGGCGGCTCATGGGTGAGAATGACGTCGATATTGCCGCCGGTCCTGTCCACGACCTGTGCGGCGTCCAGCAGCTCCTGCTTGGTGGGGATCTCCGCTTTGGACCAGCTGTTGTATTCGACGCGGATATCCATATCGGGGCTTTCTCCGCCGCCCATGGTGAAGTAGCGTCTGCCGTCGAGCGTGTAAACCTGGCCGCGCATGAGGTGATAGACGTTGCCGGAAATGGCGTGTACCTTGCCGCCGTTCCACATCTCCACGGGATAGCTGTTCAAAAGATCGAAGTTTTCGTGCGTGCCGTCGAGGAAGCAGACGTTATACCGCTTTTTGCCGAGGCGGCGCAGCACGCGCTCCTCCGCCTTGCTGCCGTCCCAGATAAACCCGAAGTCACCGCAGATGACCAGCGTGTCGCCCTTTTTGAGCGCGCGCAGACGCGGGTCGGAAAAGCGTCTGTAATCTCCGTGTGTGTCTCCCGTGACGTATACCATATGCTCGTTCACCCTCAACTTTGCAATCTCTGCTTTTTATAATACATCATTGGTGGTGCGTTGTCTATGAAAAAATGCAAAATTTTGTGTATTTGTCTCATTTTGGCGTTTTCCTGTCTGCCGTTTACGACGGCAAAAGCGGCGTACAACATGATTCTGGATGAGCTGGAGCCGCGATCCGAGATCGTCCTGCTGCAAAGTCTCGAGGACGACACGGTCATATTCGACAAGAATGCGCATCAGCACACGCCGCCCGCGTCGCTGACGAAGCTCGTGACGGCGATCCTGACGCTGGAAAACGTCGACGATCTCAATGCCATGGTCGCCGTGCCGCAGTCCGTGCTGGATTCGCTTGCGAACACCGGCAGCTCCAACGCGGGACTGAAAGCGGGAGAGGAGCTGAGCGTTGCCGATCTGCTGCGCTGCATGCTGATCCCGAGCGCAAACGAAGCGGCGGCGACGCTGGCGTATTACGTCAGCGGCGGCAACATCGAGGGCTTTGTGGAAAAAATGAACGTCTTTGCGCACCGTCTCGGCTGCGCGGATACGAACTTCATGACGCCGCACGGACTGGACGCCGACGGGCAGTACACGTGCGCGGCGGACGTGGCGAAGATCATGAAGTACGCACTGACCTGCGCGCAGAGCGAGCTGTTCACGGAGATCATCTCCACCGAACGGTACACGCTGCCCGCGTCGAATATGCATGAAAAGCCGCGCGTGATCCGCAATACGAACTTCCTTCTGAACTCCGGCTATTCGGACTACTACTGCAAGTACGTGATCGGCGGCAAGACCGGCTCCACGTCCAAAGCTGGAAAATGCGTGGCGGCGATCGCCAAAAACGGCGGTTATTCCTATCTGGCTGTCATCATGAACGCGCCGCACGACGACATCGACGGCGACGGCTACGATGAGAACGGTGCATTCACCGACGCGAAGATGCTGTTTGAATGGACGTTCAAATACATCCGGTACTCATATTCGCTTCTTACAGGATTGTTGCTCTCACGAACGTTTTTTTCCGTTTCTTTTTGGATGCATTCCGAAAAGGAGCTCCTATTATCACCGATGCTATTTGATGTGCGAACCGGGTTTTGCCGGAATGCCCGGCTCATATTACTGATAGTAATCATGTTATTCATACATCCCCCTAAAACATTTCCGCTATATCGGCTGTCATAAAGGCCGCCTCGTATGATGCAGCTATACTTGCAGGCGGTACAGTTGGTACACATTTGCAAATGGGTATCGGTGACGGCATTATCCCGACTATTTTAAACAGGAATATATATAATCATATTCATATAGTGACAGATGAAGATGCGATAAAAACGGCTAAACAGTTGGCTGAATTAGAGGGCATTATGTGCGGCATATCAAGCGGCACGAATGTGGCAGCGGCTATCAAATTGGCTGAAAAGCTTGGAAAAGGCAAAACCGTTGTAACAATTTTGCCCGACACCGCAGAGAGATATTTCTCAACACCGCTTTTCAATTAGCAATGTGCAATGAGCAATGTGCAGTTGTCATTTAACTGCACGTTGTTCATTTTTTATAGTAAACGTCACTCAAAATTTCCTTTTGTCATTCTGAGGAACGAAGTGACGAAGAATCTTTCAAAGATTCCTCGCTTGGCTCGGAATGACATAGAGCAATTTATTTTGTCGTTTACTATAAAATTGAAAAAAACACTTGACAAATTTGTTTGTTTGTAATATAATACATTGACGTAGGGTTGAGAAAGTTGAATATGGTATTTCGGGATGTGGCTCAGTTTGGTAGAGCGTTGCGTTCGGGACGCAAAGGTCGCAGGTTCAAATCCTGTCATCCCGACTTTCTTTTTCGGGGTGTAGCGCAGTTGGTAGCGCGCCTGCTTTGGGAGCAGGATGTCGGGGGTTCAAGTCCCTTCACTCCGATTTTTTTGTTATCCAAAAATAGAAATGCGGGTGGTTTTTCTGAATTTTTTTGAACATTTGGATAAGGAGTTTGCCAAGTCCAAGGAGGCTTTTTTATACACGATAAAAAGGCTGCCTGAATCAAAAATAATAGTTGTCAATGTAGGTCTGAGCAGCCTTATGTATGATACGGGACTGTTTAACATAAGAAATTTGAGAAACTTTATTGCTGACATAGCAGAGCTTATCAATTCAGATTCCAAAAAACGTGTAGTTATTGTTGTTTCGGATTCTATAAGGAATACCAGACAACAATATTTTGCTTTACAGGGCTTAAAACGTGGCAGAAAAGATTTTGACTTGAAAAATTCCAAAGAGCATGAAAGCATGATGGAAACTCTCACAGCGGATTCAAGAGTGTATTCTGCATTGGTGTCGGTTGTGCATAGTGATATAGTGAATTTGTTTTATGACGGGTTTTTGAATTATAATCTTAAAACAATCGGTTTTTCAATTTCGTCAAGCGGTGCAGACGTTGCAGGCGAGCTGAAAAGGGTTTTGAAGTCAATAGAGAATGTTGCATTCAAGCAAATGGACGACAGCACCAAAATTGATGCGATAAAAGATATTATCCATTCAAGCAGGAATGTCACTCAGACAAAAGGCTTTAAAGTTGTGACGCAGAAAACTTCCGATACGATAAAAGGACTTTTCAAAGCATATCCGAGAACGATTCCTATTATCATGGAGGAAATGCCGCAGAACGCTCTTTCTGATGAGGACAGTTTTGCCGCAAAAATAGCTTGTGCAATCAATGCAGATGTCATGGTGTCGATTTCGAGAAAGGGTATGCTTTACACGGTTGACCCGCTTGAAAACGGAAAGGCATTGCCGTTTTACTGCTATGACACAAGCAGAACTGCACCTTTTTCGGAGTCCAGAAAAAAGGACCTTGCACAGAA
>CADAGA010000043.1 GCA_902787275.1 Oscillospiraceae bacterium
GTATCGAGCATGATGCCCGACAGCAGCGCGTCCGCCTCGAGCGGGCCTATGACCGGCTCGGGCGTCAGGTACTGCAGAAGCTCCGTCACCATTTCACACGCGGACGACGCGCCCGGATCGTGGAAAAAGAGGACGGCTTTTTCGATGAACTGCACCGACTTGCGGTGGTGGTCGATCACGACCGTGCGCGCCGCCTTTTCCAGCAGCTGCGGCACTTCGGTGAACGCGCCGATGTGCGTGTCCACGACGATCAGCAGCGTATCCCTGCCGATCTTGGCGAGCGCCTCCTGCGGCTCCATGAGACAGGAGGAGAAGCCCTCCTCGCGCACACGCGCAAGCAAAGGCTTCGCCAGCGATTTTTCGGGATCGGTCACGATGTATGCAGGCACGCCCATCGCCAGAGACGCCGAGACCATCGCGACCGCGGCGCCCATCGCGTCGAGATCGGGGAAGCGGTGTCCCATCAGCATCACGTTCCTGCTCGAACGGATCAGCTGCGCGACGGACGACGCGACGATGCGCGTGCGCACCTTGTTGGTTTTTTCAATGCCCTTGGCAACGCCGCCGAAGAACGCGTAGCCGCCGTCCTCCTCGCGCAGGGCGGCCTGGTCGCCGCCGCGGCTCTGCGCCATGTCGAGCGCCTGACGGGCGCTGTTCTCGCACGCGGAGAACGTGTCGCCCGTGCCGACGCCGATCGAAAGCGTCACGCCCACGTGGCGGTCGCGGAACCGCAGCGTGCGCACGTCGTTGAGGATCTTGAATTTGTTTTCCTTCATCGCGTCGACGTTGCGCTTCTCGGCGATCACGACGTACTGATCCGCGCTGAGCTTGTCGTAGACGGCGTCGAATCCGCTCGCCCAGTTGGCGACGATGCGGTCGAGCAGCATGCGGATCTCGCCGAAGTCGTTGCTGCTGTAGTTTTTCTGGATCTCCGCAAGACCGTCGAAGCTCAGGAACAGCACGTACGGGCGGCTGCGCGCGTATTCGATCGACGTGCGCTTGAGATCGCTGTCGTCGACAAAATAGAAGATACGCGTGCGCTTTTCGTTATGTATCGTTTCGTCCGCGAACACGGTATAGAAGCGGTCGCCGCACGCGACGCTCACGCCGTCCGGCGGAAAATCGTCGATGACGACGCCGGGCAGCATCCGCGCGAGGTTCCCCTTCTCCTGCGTTTCGGCGCGCAGGAACCTGTCGCCGAACATCTTATTGAACAGCAAAAGATTCCCCTCCGCGTCCGTGACGGCCACGGGCAGCGGAAAGGAAGAGAGCGATTTCTTTTTGGTCACGTCGAGCTTGGCCGAAATGTGCAGCATGATGTGCCGCAGATCCCGGTGGCAGATCACCGCCCAGACCAGATACAGCACGATGAACAGACCGTACGCGACGAACTGCATGATCGCCAGAACGCGGTCGCGCGGCAGCATCAGCGCGGCAAAAGCCAGCCCCGCCGCAAAACAGAGCACCGGGAAGGCGAACAGGATCCGAAACCGCTTGTAGCTCATTTAAACCTCCAGAATGACCGGCAGCACGATGGGGCTGCGCTTGGTGCGCTCGTACATCAGCCGCGCGACGGTGTCGCGGATGCGGCTCTTGAGCGCGTTCATATCCTTGCCCTTGCGGGCGGAGAACTCGTCGATGACGGTCTGTACCGCGGCGCAGGCGTCCTCGATCAGGTGCTCGGACTCGCGCTCGTAGACGAAGCCGCGGCTCGTCACCTCGGGACCGGACACCGCGAAGCCCGTCACGTAGTCGACCACGGCCGTGACGACGATGATGCCGTCCTGCGACAGGCGCTTGCGGTCGCGCATGACCGCGTTGCCGACGTCGCCCACGCCGTAGCCGTCGACGAAGATCTTGCCGGACGGCACGTTGGTGCTCAGCGCCATCGACTCCGCCGTCAGCTCGACGGTATTGCCGATGTCGGCGACGAGGATGTTCTCGTGCGGGATGCCGACGGTCTCGGCGAGCGCGGCATGCTTGCGCAGATGCTTCTGCTCGCCGTGCACGGGGATGAAGTAACGGGGCTTGACGATCCCCATCATCATCTTCAGCTCCTCCTGACACGCGTGTCCGGACACGTGCACGTCGTACATTTTTTCATAGATCACTTCCGCGCCCAGACGCATCAGGCTGTTGATGACGTTGCCGACCGTCTTTTCGTTGCCGGGGATGGGCGTTGCGGAGATGATGACGCAGTCGTTGGGACAGATCTCGACCTTGCGGTGCTCGCTGGACGCCATGCGCGCGAGCGCCGAGAGCGGCTCGCCCTGGCTGCCGGTGGTGATGATGACCAGCTTATCCGCGGGATATTTGCGGATGAGGTCGATGTTGATGAGCAGACCGTCCGGCACCTTCAGCACGCCCAGCTCCTCGCCGATCGCCACGACGTTTTCGAGGCTGCGGCCGCTGAGCGCGACCTTGCGGCCGAGCTTGTGCGCGACGTTCATGATCTGCTGCACGCGGTGGATGTTCGAGGCGAACGTCGCCACGATGATGCGGCGGTTGTCCGCGCGGTGGAACAGCGTCTCGAACGACTCGCCGACCTTGCGCTCGGACTCGGTGAAGCCCGGACGCTCGGCGTTGGTCGAATCGGACAGCAGCGCCAGAACGCCCTCGTTGCCGATCTGGGACAGGCGCGCGATGTCGATCATCGCGCCGTCGATGGGCGTGCTGTCGATCTTGAAGTCGCCCGTCTGCACGACGGTGCCCGCTTCGCAGCGGATCGCCAGCGCCAGCGCGCCGGGGATGGAATGGTTGACGTGGATGCACTCGACCTCGAAGGCGCCCATGAAGATCTTGTCGCCCGGCTCGATCACGTTGAGATCGGCGACGTTCAGAAGGCCGTGCTCGCGCAGCTTCGCCTCGATCAGCCCGATCGTCAGGACGGTGCCGTAGACCGGCACGTCGACCGACTTGAGCAGATACGGCAGCGCGCCGATGTGGTCCTCGTGGCCGTGCGTGATGACGACGCCGCGCAGCTTCTGCTTGTTCTGCTCGACGTAGGTGAAGTCGGGGATCACCAGATCGACGCCGAACATGTCTGCGTCGGGGAACGCGAGACCGCAGTCCACGAGGAACATATCGCCGTCGTACTCATAGAGCGTCATATTCTTGCCGATCTCGTTCAGACCGCCCAGGAACGAGATGCGCAGGGGCGTCTGCTCCTTTTTCGGTGCGGAACGCTTCTGCGTTCTTTTGCGCGGGGCGGCCGGCTTCGCGGCATTGTTTTTCTGGGAGGATTTGCGTCCCGAACGCTGCGGCGCGCTTTCCTGCGCGGACTTCGGCGCGGACTTCTGCGGCTGCTTCTGCTTGGTCTTCTGCGACTGCTTCTGCGGCGTGCGCGCAGCTTTTCCCGCCGGCTGCTTCTTCTGGTGCAGCGTGGCGTCGACGACCTCCGGTTTCTTTTCTTGCGATTTCTTTGCTGACATTTTAAACTCCTTCACGTTAGATAACGTAACCTGATTATGTATTTTACTACAAAATCTACTATATGTCAAGTATAACCAAACTAACAATATATATGCTATTATATATAAAGCTTGACTTTCTTGCCTCACTCTGTTACAATCAAAGTGGCGGGGTAAAGCTCCCCGCGCGCCTTTGGGTGTACTGTAACGGGTGGATTTGAACGGTTACCCGTTACAGTTTTTTATTTGGTCTTTTTGTCGCGAATGATTTCCGCGGCTTCTTTGCCGTCTTTCGCGACCGCCTCGACCAACTGGGCGAGCGTTTCAAGAAACGCGTCCCATTCGGCGTTTGTCATTCCGTCCATTCCCTCACTTCCTTCCTGTATCGGGCGGGCTGCGTTGCCGCCGCGCCGCCGTTGCCTTACGTGCGCAAGTATAGCGTAGGTGTACACCTATTGCAAGATGGCAAAATGCACAAACTTACACACGTATATTTGTGCATTTTGTATACTTGCACACCTACAGCGAATTTGCTATAATATGTTTTGAGGTGATACGATGGAAAGCAAGCCCGCAACACGTGCGAAGAATAAATATAATGCAAAAGCATATGATCGCATCGCGTTACAAGTTTATAAAGGCGAACGCGACAAGCTCCGCGCGCACGCTGAAGCCCGCGGCGAAAGTCTGAACGGCTTCATCAACCGCGCGATCCGTGAAACGCTGGAGCGCGACAACGCCCGCAATGAGGATTGACAGTCAGACCGCGACCCCGTGCCGATGTGCGCGGGGTTGTTTTTATGTCCGCGCGCAGGGTGGTACGGCTCTTTATTTTTTCAGGGCGCCCCGTCGGGCGACCATTCACGCGCGCCGTCAACTACTCAGCATAGAGATTTATATACATAGCTGCTGATACGCTTTGGTTTTCGCGTTTTGTATGCCTGCCCTGATCTTCCCCGAACCGCGCTTGCCGTTTTGCTTATGTAAAGATGCGCGACGCGCACCTTTTTACGTCTGTGTCCCCTGCTCCAATTCGCGCAGAACGCGCTCGAAGCCGCTGCACATTTCCGCTGCCGTTTCCATATTGGCCGCTTCCGCCAGCACGTGCAGCGCCCTGCCGCTGCGGTCGGGCGTGACGAGCAGCCGTCCGCCGTCGCGTTTGAGCACGATGCCCTCGCGCACGTCCGCGTCCGTGTCGTCGCCGTCGCCGAAGATCGCGTGCAGCTTCGCGGGCGAAAAGGACACCGCAAACGTCCTGCGCTCGAGCGAAAACTCCGGAAGCTCCGCGCACAGCGCGTCGAGCGTCTGGCGGCGTTTTTTGAGGATGGCGAGCACGCGTACGGTCAGATACAGCCCGTCGCGCAGGAAGATCTGCTTGGCAGACAGCCGTCTTGCCGCGGCGTCGGCGTCGTCGGTCGGTGCGCAGAGATAGCGCACGACCCTTCTGCCGTGCTGCGACGCGAGCGTGTCGAGCGCTGCCGGCGCGTCGTACGGCAGGGCGACGTCCATCCCCTCCCGGAACGCGTCCGCGCAGCAGACCGCCAGCAGCTTTTCGTGCGGCACGGCGCCGCTTGCGGTCATCGCCTGCGCGCGAAAGCCGTCCGCAGAGATATGAAACAGCAGCGCCTGGCTGCGCAGGACGCCCAGCCGCAGCAGCGTATCCTCCATCAGCAGCGAGATCTGCGGGTCGGCGCACTGCACGCAGCATTCCGAGCCGCGCAGTCCGGACGGCGCCTGTTTGAGCAGCTCGCGCGCGTACATCAGGCGGATGCTGCTCATATCCGCCGCGTCGCGGCAGGCTTCGGGCAGGCAGCGGCTGAACTCCCGACGGCGCATGCGCGATTCGATCTCGCGTTCGAGCCCGCGCGGGACGGGCAGACCGCCCTCGCCGTACACGCGCACGCACGGCCTTGTGCCGCCGCGCAGGTATACGCCCGCCGGCAGACCACAGAACGCCGTGCAGTAGGAAAGCTGCGCTTCAAAGCACTCGCCGAAGCTCCACACGTGTCCGCCCGCGCTCAGCACGCCCGCCTCCAGCGCGCGCAGCATCGCCTTGGCGTGGTTCGACCCGTCGCAGCCGACGCCGACCTTTTTGCACGCGGAGATGCTGCCGATCGCGGCGCCCAGCGATACGCACGTCTGCGCCGTCAGCTCCGCCTGCGCGTCGAGACCGCCGTCGTCGAAGAGCACCTGCGGCGTCTGCCCGAAGCGCACGTCCTCGCGCACCGCCGCGCCGTTTTCCACGGATTTATGCGGCCAGACGCGCACGTCCGGCGAGACGCTCGCGCCCGCGCCGATCACGCTGCGCGTGCCCACGACGCAGTTTTCGTAAAGACACGCGCGCTCGCGCAGAACGGCGTCCGCGCACAGTACCGCGTCCTGCATCGTCGCGCCCGCCTGCACGCCGGCGCGCTCCAGAAGCACCGAACCGCGCAGCCGCGCCCCCTGCCCGACGGTCGTCTGCGCGCCGAGCACCGTGTACGGTCCCACGACGGCGCCGGCGCCGATCTCCGCGCGGCTGTCGACGAACACCGGCGGTACGAGCGTATAATTGCCCGCGGGCAGCGTGTCGCGCACGAAAATGCCGTCCTCCGCCTTGCGCAGCGGAAAGCGCACGCGTCCCTGCAAAAGATCCCGCTGCGTGCGCAGATACGCCGCCACGTCGCCGACGTCGCACCAATACCCCTCGGCGTGATAGCAGTACAGCGCGGCGTTTCTTTGCAGCATGCGCGGGAACAGATCGTGCGCGAAATCGAACGGCTCGTTTTCCGGTACGTCCGCAAGGCACGACGGCTCGAGCACGTAGATCCCCGTGTTCGCAAGGTCGGTCGTCGCCTGTCCCCACGACGGTTTTTCGAGAAAACGGCGGATGCGCCCCTCGGCGTCCTTGTCGACAAGCCCGTATTCGCGCGGGTCGTCCACCGTGTACGCGACGACCGTCGCCTCGGCGCCGCACGCCTTGTGATACGCCATGATCCGGTCGAGCTCGAAATCGCAGACCGCATCGCCGCTGACGACGAAGAACGGCTCCGTGAAACCCGCGGCGGCTTTGCGCACGCTTCCGGCCGTGCCGAGCGGCGACGGCTCCGCGGAAAACGTAAGAGACAGCGACCTGTATTTTCCGTCGGGATAGCGCTCCGTGATGCGCTCGGAGAGATACCCCAGCGCCAGCACCGCCTCGTCCACGCCGCTGCGGATCAGCAGATCAAACAGGTATTCCAGCACCGGTCTGCCGCACAGCGGCACGAGCGGCTTCGGCAGGTCGCACGTCAGCGGCCGCAGCCGCGTCCCCTTGCCGCCCGCCATCACAACTGCTTTCATTTTCCCGCGCTCCTTCGCATGATTTTCACGAGATAGTATGGACGCGCAAAGAAAAAATAATCAAAAAACTTGTCCGGCGGCAAAAAATGTGCTATGCTTGGATGCGGAGTAATTTGAAGGAGAATCCGACTTGAAACACGTAGACATTTTTACGGACGGCGCCTGCTCGGGCAATCCCGGCGCGGGCGGCTGGGGCAGCATCCTGCGATACGGAAAGCATGAAAAAGAGATCAGCGGCGGCAGCGCGCACACGACCAACAACCGAATGGAGCTGCTCGCCGTGATCGAAGCGCTCAAACTCCTCAAGGAGCCGTGCGAGGTGACGATCCACACCGACTCGCAGTACGTCGCCAACGGCGTCACGCTCGGCTGGGCGCAGTCGTGGCGAAAAAACGGCTGGAGAAAGAGCGACAAGAAACCGGCGCTCAACCCCGATCTGTGGGAGGAGCTGCTGGATCTGCTGGCAAAGCATACGTACGAGATCGTCTGGCTGCGCGGCCATGCCGGCCATCCGGAAAACGAGCGCTGCGACAAGCTCGCCGTGGCGCAGTCGATGCGATATAAGGAAGAAGGCGAACCGCAGTGAAGATCGCTCTGCTGATCCGCACGGCGGACGCGGGCGGCGCCGAACGCGCCGCAACGACGCTGGCAAACGAATTCGCGCGCACGGGTCACGCCGTGACACTGCTGTGTCTGACCGGCTCCTCGTCGTTTTATCCGACCGATCCGGCTGTAACAGTTCGGTACCTGAATAAAGACGCCGAAGGCGGCAAAAAACGCGCAAAGCCCGCCGTGCTGCTGCGCCGTGCGAGGGCGCTGCGCGCCTTCCTGCGGCAGGAAAAGCCGGACGTGCTCGTGTGCATGAGCTGGTCGACGACGCTGTACGGGATCGCTTGCTGCAAAAGCGTTTCCACGATCTGCATCGGCACCGAGCGCGCCAATCCCTTCGTGCTGGACCGGAACCGCGTGACGACGTTCCTGCGCCGGTTTTCCGCCAAAAAATGCGCGGGCTTCGTCTGCCAGACCGAGCGTGCAAAGACCTTCTACCCCGCCGCGTCGCAGGCGAAGATCGCCGTCATTCCGAACGGCGTTTTCAATCCGCTCGTCTATGAGACTTCGGTACCGAATGAACGGGACAGAGTCATCACCGCATGCGGCCGTCTCGACCGCAACAAGGGCTTCGACGTCCTGCTGGACGCGTTCGCTGCCGTGCACGCGCACGAACCCGACTGCACCCTGCGCATCTTCGGCGAGGGCGAAAGCCGGGCGGAGCTCACCGCGCAGGCCGAGCGGCTGCACCTGTCGCAGTCCGTCGATCTCTGCGGCGCCGATCCCGGGGCGATCCGTCCGATCGCCCGCAGTTCCGTTTTCGTCCTGTCGTCGCGCTCGGAGGGGATGCCGAACGCGCTGATCGAGGCGATGGCGGCCGGCGTGCCGTGCGTGGCGACGCGGTGCGACATGGGTCCCGCGGAGCTGATCGAGGACGGCGTGAACGGGCTGCTCGTGCCCGTCGACGACGCCGACGCCATGGCGCAGGCGATCCTGCGCATCCTGCGGGACGGACAGCTCTCCGAAACGCTCTCGCGGAACGCGCTGCGGATGCGGCAGACGCACGACCCGTCCGCGGTCGCCGACCTGTGGCTGCGGTACTTTGAAAAGTGTCTGCGCACGCGCGTGAACGAGGTGTGAATTCTTCCAAGAAGGTATTGCAATTTTTGTAGTAATATAGTATGATTGATGTGTATAAAGTGGAAAAGGAGGTTTTTTTGTGAAACCGAATCGCATACGCACAGTGTTTTCCGTGCTGGTGGCGATCGTACTGGCGTTTGCCGTCGCTGCTCCCGCGTTTGCCGCGGAGACGTCGAACGGCTATCAGTACACCACCGACAGCCTCATGAAAACGGCGCAGATCACCGGCTACACCGGCACGGCGATCACGCTGACGATCCCCTCCGTCATCGAGGGCTACACGGTCACTTCCCTCAAGAGCGAGGCGTTCAAGGGCAAGACGGCGCTGCTGTCCGTCACGATCCCGGACACGGTGACGACCATCGGCAGCGACTGCTTCTACGGCTGCACGCTGCTCGGCTCGCTGGATCTGGGCAAGGGCGTGTCCTCGATCGGCACGGGCGCGTTCCAGAACTGCATCGCGCTCTCGACCGTGAAGCTGCCCGCAGCGACTTCTTCGATCGGCGCGGACGCGTTCCGCGGCTGCAAGGCGCTGGCGAAGTACGAAGTGAACGAATCCAACCTCGTCTACAAATCCGTCGACGGCGTGCTGTTCAACCGCCTGATGACGACGCTGATCGCCTACCCGCCCGCGCGAAGCGGCGCTTCCTACACCGTGCCGGACGTGAGCGTGATCGACGATTACGCATTTTCCGGCTCGAAGAGCCTGTCCGAGGTCACGCTTCCCGCATCGGTCATCACGATCGGCAAGGGCGCGTTCAAGGACTGCCCCGCGCTGACCAAGGTCGTCCTGCCCCAGAAGCTCTCCAAGCTCGAGGACGAGCTGTTCAGCGGGTGTAAAAAGCTCTCCGCACTTTCCTTCCCCACCACGGTCAAGTCGATCGGCGCGAAAACCTTCGCCGACTGCGTCGCCATCCAGGCGCTGACGATCCCCGATAACGTGACGACCGTCGGCAACGAAGCGTTCGCCGGCTGCACCGGCGTCAAGACTGTGACCATCAACAAGGGTCTGACGGCGATCTCCGGCTCCGCGTTCAGCGGCTGCACCGGCATCAAGGAATTCGTCGCCTCGAGCGACGCCAACTACGTCGCGGTCAAGGGCATCCTGTTCAGCAAGGACGGCACGCGCCTGATCGCCTTCCCCGCCGGCAGCACCATCGGCTCCTTCACCATCGGCAGCAAGGTCACGACCATCGGCGCGAACGCGTTCGACAGCTGCAAGACGCTCAAGAAGCTGACCATTCCCGCCACGGTCAAAACGCTCGTCGAGCCGTGCGTGAAGAACTGCGGCGATCTGGTGATCTACGTCGAGTACGGCTCCGCCGCCAAGGCGTACTTCCAGAGCCATACGACCGGCTTCTCGACGCTCAAGATCGGCGCGGACAAGCCCGGCGACGTCAACGAGGACGGCACGGTCGACAACGCCGACGTCATCCTGCTGCGCCGGTACGTGGCCAAGTGGAAGGACGTCACCATCCAGAAGGGCGCCGCGGACGTCAACAAGGACAACGAGATCGACAATGCGGACGTCATCCTGATCCGCCGCTTCGTGGCCGGCTGGAAAAACGTAACGCTGAAATAAGCCAAACAAGTGGAGCAAAGGAGACTGATTATGAAAAAGAATACGCTGAAACTCATTCTGATGACCGTTCTGTGCGTCGTTCTGTGCGTCGCAGCCATGCCCTTCGCGAGCGCGGAAGGCACGTCCGAGACGGCGGCGTCCACCACCGCCGCAACGCAAGCCACCACCGTTCCCACCGTCGGCACGCCTGCCAACGCGGCAGTCTCCGTCGGCAGCGCCAGCGGCAAGGCCGGCGACACCGTGACGGTCAACGTCGACCTGACCCAGAACCCCGGCGTCATCGCCATGCAGCTGAACGTCGGCTACGACGAGAAGCAGCTTGAGCTCGTCAACGTCAGCAACTCCGGCGTGCTCAACGGCTACAATTCCCCCTCCACTTACGGCGGCGGCAGCTACACGCTCAACTGGGAGGACGGCCTGTCCTCCACCAACAACAACGGCACCGGCACGGTCGCCACGCTGACCTTCAAGCTCAAGGAGGACTGCGACAAGGCGAACGTCACCGTCTCCGGCAAGGGTCACAACGCGGACGTGAGCACCGTGAGCGTTTCCGGCGCGAGCGGCACGATCACCAACACGAACCCCACGACGACCACCACGACCAAGCCGACGACCACCAAGCCGTCGACGACCAAGCCCGCAACCACCAAGCCCGCGACGACCAGGTCGACCGCGACGCGCGCCGCGACGCCTGCGCTCACCCGCAGCTACAACGAGCAGAACACGTACCCCATGGACTTCGATCTGACCACGACCGAGGAAGAAAGCACGACCGATCTTCTCTCGCTGTGGGAATCGACCACCGAGATCCCGACCGAGACGATGACCG
>CADAGA010000044.1:0-4526 GCA_902787275.1 Oscillospiraceae bacterium
CTGCTTGAACTCGGCGCGCCCGAGATCATCGTCCGCAACGAAAAGAGAATGCTGCAGGAAGCGGTCGACGCACTGATCGACAACGGACGCAGAGGCCGTCACGTGACCGGTCCGTCCAACCGTCCGCTGAAATCGCTTTCCGATATGCTCAAGGGTAAGCAGGGTCGTTTCAGACAGAACCTTCTGGGCAAGCGTGTTGACTATTCCGGCCGTTCCGTTATCGTCGTCGGTCCCGAACTGAAACTGTATCAGTGCGGTCTGCCGAAGGAAATGGCGCTCGAACTGTTCAAGCCGTTCGTCATGAAGCGCCTTGTCGAGACCGAGATGGCAGGCAACGTCAAGTCTGCCCGCAAGATGGTCGAACGCTCCAAGCCGCAGGTTTGGGACGCTCTGGAAATCGTCATCAAGGATCATCCGGTCATGCTCAACCGCGCTCCGACGCTGCATCGTCTGGGTATCCAGGCCTTCGAGCCGGTGCTTGTGGAAGGCAGAGCGATCAAGCTGCATCCGCTGGTTTGTACGGCGTTCAACGCCGACTTCGACGGCGACCAGATGGCCGTGCACGTGCCGCTGTCCGTCGAGGCGCAGGCCGAAGCGCGTTTCCTGATGCTTGCCGCCAATAACCTGCTCAAGCCCTCCGACGGCCGTCCCGTTACGGTCCCGACGCAGGACATGGTGCTGGGTTCCTACTATCTGACCATCATCAAGCAAGACGAGCCGGGCAACGGCAAGGTGTTCCGCGACGTCAGCGAAGCGATCATGGCATACGACGAGGGCGACCTTGGTCTGCACGCGCCCTGCCGCATCCGCATGACGAAGGAAGTGGACGGCGAGACCGTAACCAAGCTCCTCGACACGACGCTCGGCCGCGTGATCTTCAACACGCCGATCCCGCAGGATCTCGGCTTTGTTGACAGAAGCGATCCCGAAAACGCCTTCAAGCTTGAGGCTGACTTCATCGTCGACAAGAAGATGCTCGGCAAGATCATCGACAAGTGCATCCGCGTCCACGGCACGTCTATTGCCGCTGACGTTCTGGATAAGATCAAGGCGCAGGGCTACCGTTACTCCACGCGAAGCGGCATCACCGTCGCCGTGTGTGACGCGACGATCCCGCCGCGCAAGTACGAACTGATCGCCGAGGCGGAGAAACAGATCGAAAAGATCCGCAAGAACTACGAACGCGGTCTGATCTCCAACGACGAGCGTTCCGACCGCGTCATCGAAACGTGGTCCGAATGCGCGAAGAAGGTCGGAGTGGAACTGAAAGCCAACTTCGACGAATTCAACCCCATCAACATGATGCTCGCTTCCGGTGCCCGTGGTAACGACTCCCAGCTGCGTCAGCTGGCCGGTATGCGCGGTCTGATCGCGAATACCGCCGGTAAGACGATCGAAGTCCCGATCAAGGCGAATTACCGTGAAGGTCTGAACATCCTCGAATACTTCATTTCCTCGCGTGGTGCGCGTAAAGGCTTGGCCGATACCGCACTTCGTACCGCCGACTCGGGTTATCTGACCCGTCGTCTGGTGGACGTTTCGCAGGACGTTATCATCCGCGAAGAGGACTGCGGCTGCAAGGACGGCATCGACGTTTACGACATCTACGACGACCGTCTGCTCGAAGGTCTGGCGGAGCGTCTGACAGGCCGTTATCTGCTTGAGAATTTCGTGGATCGCGAGACCGGCGAAGTCATCATGGACAACGAACGCATGATGACCGAAGCGGATGCGAAGCGCGTTTCCGACTTCGTTCATAAGTACCACGACGAAGACGTCGCCGCGGGCAAGAAGGACGCCGATTCCCATGCGTCCATCAAGATCCGTTCGCTGCTGTCCTGCGAATCCGAACACGGCGTCTGCATCAAGTGCTACGGCGCGAACCTTGCGACCGGCGATCCCGTGACCGTCGGCGAGGCGGTCGGCATCATTGCCGCACAGTCCATCGGTGAGCCCGGTACGCAGCTGACCATGAGAACGTTCCATACCGGCGGTGCGAAGGACGCGGGCGATATCACGACCGGTCTTCCCAGAGTCGAGGAACTGTTCGAGGCGCGCAAGCCCAAGACGCTTGCGATCCTTGCCGAGATCAGCGGCCGCGTCTCTTTCCGCGACATCAAGAAGACCAAGCACGTGGTCATCACGAGCGTCGAAGAGGGCGAGGCGGACGAAAAGTCCTACCTGATCCCGTACGGCTTCCGTATCCGCGTCGAGGAAGGCCAGCTCGTCAAGAAGGGCGACACGCTGACCGAAGGCGCGCTCAACCCGCATGACGTTCTTGCCGTGCGCGGCGTCCACGCCGTCCACGATTATCTGATCCGCGAAGTGCAGCGTACCTACCGCAATCAGGGCGTTGACATCAACGATAAGCATATCGAGGTCATCGTTCGCCAGATGATGCGCAAGGTCAAGATCACCGATTCGGGCGATACCGAGCTGCTGCCCGGCATGGTCGTCGGCAAGCAGGAGCTGCAGGCAGCCAACGAAGCCGTCCGCCGCAAGAATGCGGAAGAGGGGACCGAGCTGAAGGAGGCTGTCGCCGTCCCGACGCTGATGGGTATCACGAAGGCTTCTCTTGCTACCGATTCGTTTTTGTCCGCCGCTTCCTTCCAGGAAACGACGCGCGTGCTGACCGACGCCGCGATCAAGGGCAAGTCCGATCCGCTGATGGGTCTGAAAGAAAACGTGCTCATCGGCAAGCTTCTGCCCTCCGGTACCGGCATGAAGTGCTACAGCGAAGTTGAGGCGGAGAGCACGCTCAGCTTCTTCGATGAACTCGCTGCAAGCGACAAGTTTAAGGTCACCATGGCAAATTGAACGAAATAATCCAAGAAAATTTGTTAAAAGTGTTGACAAATTGGGTAGAATAGTGGTAAAATATCTTCCGGCTTTTGCCACAGAAGTCCTAACGTCGGCGATGGTTCGCCGTCGCCGGCGTGGATGATACAAATTTATAAGAAAGGAGATGTACTGTTTGCCTACCTTTAATCAGCTTGTCCGTAACGGCAGAGAGACCCACGAGAAAAAGGCGAAGGCACCTGCTCTTTTGAAGGGACTGAATTCCAAGAAGAACGTCATGACGGATCAGAATTCTCCCCAGAAGCGCGGCGTTTGTACGGCAGTTAAGACCGCGACTCCCAAGAAGCCCAATTCTGCGCTTCGTAAGATCGCCAGAGTGCGTCTGACCAACGGGATCGAAGTTTCCGCTTATATCCCCGGCGTCGGTCACAATCTGCAGGAGCACTCTGTGGTGCTCATCCGCGGCGGCCGTGTCAAGGACCTTCCCGGTGTGCGTTACCACATCATCCGCGGCACTCTGGATACCCAGGGCGTGAGCGGCAGAATGCAGGCGCGCTCCAAGTATGGCGCCAAGAGACCCAAGGCAGCCAAAAAGTAATTCCCGCAGGGGAACAAATCGACAGAATCTTCTTGCAGGCAGCTGCCCGCAGGGCAGTACGATGTGAGAGTATATATACTATAATATATGCCTCCCATTGGCGCCACGAGGTTTTGTCACTCGAGTACCTATGATATCATCACTATGAAGGAGGGAAGCGAAGTGCCAAGAAGAGGCCAGATTGCAAAACGTGACGTTTTGCCCGATCCGCTTTACAATTCAAAACTCGTCACGCGTTTGATCAACAGCGTTATGTATGACGGCAAGAAGGGCGTTGCCCAGAGAATCGTCTACGATGCGTTCGACATCATCCGTGAAAAGACAGGCAAAGATCCGCTTGAGGTGTTTGAAGCCGCAATGGAAAACGTGATGCCTGTTCTCGAAGTCAAGGCGCGCCGTGTCGGCGGTGCAACGTACCAGGTCCCGATCGAGGTTCGTCCCGCTCGTCGTCAGACGCTCGGTCTGCGCTGGATCACGCTGTACAGCCGTCAGCGTTCCGAGAGAACCATGAAGGAAAGACTGGCGAACGAGATCATGGACGCCGTCAATTCCACGGGTTCTTCGTTCAAGAAGCGCGAAGACACGCACAAGATGGCAGAAGCCAACAAGGCGTTTGCCCATTTCAGATGGTAATCATTTACCACAGTTTTTTATCATTCGATCCCGCATTTTTGCGGTATGGAGGTTAGTATGCCAAGGCAGGTACCGTTAGAGCTTACAAGAAACATCGGCATCATGGCGCACATCGACGCCGGCAAAACGACCACGACCGAGCGTATACTCTTCTACACCGGCAAGACGCATAAGTTGGGCGAAACGCATGACGGCGCCGCGACGATGGACTGGATGGAGCAGGAACAGGAGAGAGGTATCACCATTACCTCTGCTGCCACGACCTGCTTCTGGAAGGGGCACCGCATCAACATCATCGACACACCCGGCCATGTGGACTTTACCGTGGAGGTGGAGCGTTCGCTGCGCGTGCTGGACGGTTCTGTGACTGTTCTGTGCGCCAAGGGCGGCGTGGAACCCCAGTCCGAAACGGTCTGGAGACAGGCGGACAAGTATCAGGTTCCGCGCATGGTGTACATCAACAAGATGGACATCATGGGCGCGGACTTCTTCCGCG
>CADAGA010000044.1:4535-15326 GCA_902787275.1 Oscillospiraceae bacterium
ATCCAGCTCCCGATCGGCTCCGAAGCCGATTTCCGGGGCATTATCGATCTGGTGACCATGCGTGCCGAGATCTATTATGATGATCTCGGTCTGGACGTGCGCGACGAGGAGATTCCCGCCGAGATGCGCGAGCTTGCGGAAACGTACCGTGCTGAGCTGCTGGAAAAGGTGGCTGAGCAGGATGAAGAGCTGCTCGAGAAG
Source organism: Oscillospiraceae bacterium (assembly GCA_902787275.1). GTDB lineage: Bacteria > Bacillota > Clostridia > Oscillospirales > Acutalibacteraceae > UBA1425. The sequence continues at coordinate 4,737 of CADAGA010000044.1, forward strand.
TATCTCGAAGGCGAGGAACTGACCATCGACGAGATCAAGACCTGCATCCGCAAGGCAACGATCGCCAACGAAATGGTTCCCGTGACGTGCGGCACGTCTTACCGCAACAAGGGCGTACAGCTTCTGCTGGACGCGGTGATCGACTATATGCCCGCTCCCACGGACGTCCCCGCTATTCGCGGGATCAATCCCAAGACGGACAAGGAAGAAGTCCGCGAATCGTCTGACGACGCGCCGTTTGCTGCGCTCGCGTTCAAGATCGCGACCGATCCTTTCGTGGGGAAACTTGCGTTCTTCCGTGTCTATTCCGGCAAGGTCGAGACGGGCAGCACCGTCTACAACTCCGTTAAAGGCACGAACGAGCGCTTAGGGCGCATTCTGCAAATGCACTCCAACCATCGGCAGGACATCGACTGCTGCTACGCGGGCGATATTGCCGCAACGGTTGGTCTGAAAAACACGACGACCGGCGATACGCTTTGCACGGCAAAAGCGCCGATCATCCTCGAATCCATGGAATTCCCGGAACCCGTTATCCGTGTCGCGATCGAGCCGAAAACCAAGGCCGGTCAGGAAAAGATGGGCATCGCGCTGCAGAAGCTGGCGGAAGAGGACCCGACTTTCAAATGCTACACGGACGAGGAGACGGGACAGACGATCATCGCGGGTATGGGCGAGCTGCACCTGGAGATCATCGTGGACAGAATGCTCCGCGAGTTCAAGGTGGAAGCCAACGTCGGCAAACCGCAGGTCGCGTTCCGTGAAACGATCACAAAGCCGGCGGAGAGCGATACCAAGTATGCCCGTCAGACGGGTGGTCACGGTCAGTACGGACACGTCAAGATCCGTATCGAGCCGAACCCCGAAAAGGGCTACGAATTCGTCAACTCCATCGTCGGCGGCGTGATCCCGAAGGAATTCATCGGCCCCACCGAGGCAGGCATCAAGGGCGCAATGCAGTCCGGTGTGCTTGCGGGATTCAACGTGGTAGACGTCAAGGTTACGCTTTACGACGGTTCGTACCACGAAGTCGACTCCTCCGAGCTGGCGTTCAAGATGGCCGGTTCCATGGCGTTCAAGGACGCTATGCGCAAGGCCGGACCCGTGCTCATGGAGCCGATCATGAAGGTCTCCGTCATCGTCCCCGACGATTACATGGGCGACGTGATCGGCGATCTGAACTCCCGCCGCGGCACGATCACCGGCACCGAAGTTCGTACCGGCGCCACGCAGATCAATGCCAACGTTCCGCTGGCGAACATGTTCGGATATGCCACGGCACTGCGCTCCAAGACGCAGGGCAGAGGACAGTATTCGATGGAGCCGAGTCACTATGCCGAGGTTCCGAAATCCATTTCTGACACGATCGTCAGCGAAAAAGCGCGTTCGTAAAAAAAGACTTGCTTTTTTAAGAATTATTTGATACAATAATCCCATGCGATGTGCATGGAACCCACTTGCTATCACAAAGGAGGAAAAACCAAATGGCAAAAGAAAAATTTAACAGATCCAAGCCCCACGTAAACATCGGCACGATCGGTCACGTCGACCATGGTAAGACCACTCTTACCGCTGCGATCACCAAGACTCTCGCCATGAAGGGCGGCGCTGCTTTCGTTGACTATGCCAACATCGATAAGGCTCCCGAAGAGAGAGAGCGTGGTATCACCATCAACACCGCACACGTCGAGTACGAGACCGAGAAGCGTCACTATGCGCACGTTGACTGCCCCGGCCACGCCGACTATATCAAGAACATGATCACCGGCGCTGCGCAGATGGACGGCGCGATCCTTGTTATCGCTGCAACCGACGGCCCGATGGCGCAGACCAAAGAGCACCTTCTTCTTGCCCGTCAGGTGGGCGTGCCCTACATCATCGTTTTCATGAACAAGGTTGACCAGGTCGACGACGAAGAGCTCCTTGAGCTTGTCGAAATGGAAATCCGTGAGACGCTCGACGAGTATGAATTCCCCGGCGACGACACGCCGATCATCAAGGGTTCCGCTCTGAAGGCTCTCGAATATGACGGCAACGACGTCAATGCTCCTGAGCTTGCTTGCATCTGGGAGCTGATGGATGCAGTTGACAGCTACATCCCCACGCCCGACCGTAAGTCCGACCTTCCGTTCCTGATGCCCGTCGAAGACGTGTTCACGATCACCGGTCGTGGTACCGTCGCCACCGGCAGAGTGGAGCGCGGCCAGCTCAAGACCGGCGAAGAAGTCGAAATCGTCGGCCTGTCCGAAGAGAAGAGAAAGACCGTCTGCACCGGTATCGAAATGTTCCGCAAGATCCTCGACTATGCCGAGGCCGGCGACAACATCGGCTGTCTGCTTCGTGGCGTTCAGAGAACCGAGATCGAGCGTGGTCAGGTTCTTTGCAAGCCCAACTCCATCCATCCGCACACCAAGTTCCGCGGCCAGGTTTACGTCCTGACCAAGGAAGAAGGCGGCCGTCATACTCCGTTCTTCAACAACTATCGTCCGCAGTTCTATTTCAGAACGACCGACGTTACCGGCGTCATCTCCCTTCCCGAAGGCACTGAGATGTGCATGCCCGGCGACAACGTCGAAATGGACGTCGAGCTGATCACCCCCATCGCTATCGAAGTCGGTCTTCGTTTTGCTATCCGTGAAGGCGGCAGAACGGTCGGTTCGGGCGTTGTTATCGCGATCAACGAGTAATTCTTGAAAAAATGTCCTGTCGTGTGCTTGCACGGCAGGACTTTTTCCTTTAGGAGGCATACGAATGCAAATCGGCGTACAATCGGGATATATTTTTACGGATGAGGACTACGAGGCAGGACTGCGGATGATCCGCGACGCCGGATTCGACAGCGTCGATCTGAACATCGACGAGCAGTTGGACGTGCGCAATATGATCCGGACAGGAGAGAATCCTTTTTTCTGTCAGACGACCGAAACGATCGTGTCGCATTATTTGCCGTTTAAAGCTGCCGCGGACGCACTGGGACTTCGTTTCGGGCAGATGCATGCGCCGTTTCCGGTCTACGCAGACGGAAACGATGCGGCGAACCGCGTGCTGTTCGATGCGTTCTGCAAGTGCATGGCGGTCTGTTCGGCGCTCGAATGTCCGTATCTGATCGTTCATCCGATCGCATGGAGCGGCACGCAGGCTGAGGAATGGGACAAGAACATTGCGTTTTACGCCTCGCTCATTCCGGCTGCCAAGCAGTATGACGTTTGTATCTGTCTCGAAAACATGTTCCGCGGCCGGAACGGTCATATCGAGGACGCGGTCTGCTCCGACTTCCGCGAAGCTGCCGCCTATATCGATACGCTCAACGATCTTGCGGGCGAGGAACGCTTCGGTTTTTGCTACGACGTCGGTCACGCGACGCTGCTCGGACGCGATCAGCGCCGCTGTATCAATCAGCTCGGCAAACGGCTCAAAGCGCTGCATATCCACGACAACGACGGACGCAGCGACCTGCACATGCAGCCGTTCGCCTATTCGCGCGGCAAAGAGTACGTCACGGATTGGTACGGATTCCTTGCGGGACTTCGCGACGTCGGCTTTGACGGCGTGCTGTCCTTCGAGACGTATCATGCGGTCGAGTACCTGCCGACGGAGCTGAAACCCGTGATGCTTGCCTATATTGCCGGCGTCGGCCGTTATTTTCAAAGCGTTCTCACAACTGCGTGACGTACCTGTCCGCGACGTAACCTGTGCCGTCCTCTGTCAGCACCTGGTACCAATTCGGCACTGCGCGCAGGATCACGACGATCTCATCGTTTTCAAGCGTGCCGATCACCTGTGCGTTCGTGCTCGGCGCCGCGCGCAGATTCAGTGTGCCGGAGCTGACTGTCACGCGTCCGACGCGTGCACCGTCCGTGTCGGAAAAGGGAATCTCCAGATAGTCAGCGATCCCGCGATTGATCGCGTTTGCAATCTGCGGGAGACTGCTCTCGATCCATGCAGCGTCTGCCGGATTGTCGTGGTATCCGACCTCGATGAATACGGCGGGCGCTTTCGTGCGTTTGAGCTCCGCAAGCTCGTCGTCGGTCGGGATCAGCGTGACCGTGTCGCCGAAGGGATATACCTGACCGAGCTGTGCTGCGATCAGTTCCGACGCACGCAGACCTTCTTCGCTGTCCTTGTAATAGTAGATCTCCGGACCCTGCATGCGGCCTTCCATTCCTTCGGGTGATGCGTTGGAATGGAGCGCGACGTGCAGATCGGGGCCGTACGCGTTGCTTTTGCGGATCGCGTCCGAAACGCTGCCGTCTTTGTCGCTTCGTTCGAGAGCGACGCCGTTGAGCAGCAGTCCCGGAATCATTGTGTCCGCCAGCCGGTTCATGAAATCGGCCTCGCTGCCGTTTCCGGTGACGTACGGATTGAAGGCCTGCAGGGACGGAGAAAGAAAAACAGTTGACATAGAATACCCTCCGCTGTGTTTTTGATACCATTCTATGCGCTTTTCCAAGATTTGGCGCATTCTGAGAATGGGTTTATACACGGCGGTTTTTGTTTTGAAGCAGAAGATTTTCCGCAAATAATCCGCGCTTCCCGGGTCAAAATGAGTTTGAGCGCTCAGACTATGCGGGAGGTGAAACATGAAAAAACGGATACAAAGACTTGCGGCGGTATTGCTTTTGTGCTGCGTATTCTCATTTGCCGCGGTATTGTATGGCTCGTACACGATCCCGGACACGGTTCAGCTCTTGTCGGAGGACGACGCCTATTTGCCCGTGCTGTATTCGAGGACGCAGCAGGACGTCCGCTTTTTAAAAACCGTTGCCGTCAAAAAAAGCAAAGTACAGACGACGTCGCGCATCTATGCCGAACCGCTCGGCAGCGCGTTCGGGATCAAGCTCTACACGGAAGGCGTCATGGTCGTGCGCACGGATGCGGTCGATACGGCTGCAGGCTCCGTCAGTCCCGCGCAGAAGGCGGGACTGCGCGCGGGCGATATGATCCTGTCCGTGGACGGACAGACGGTACGCTCGAACGGACAACTTGCATCGCTGTTTTCGGAAAGCGGCGGACGTCCGCTGATTCTTTGCGTGCAGCGGGAAAGTGCGGTCTTTCGCACGACGCTTACTGCCGAGCGTTCTGTATCGGACGGAAAGTATCATGCCGGAATCTGGGTGCGCGACAGCTCTGCGGGGATCGGAACGCTGACCTTTGCCGTGCCGGAATACGGCATGTTTGCCGGACTTGGTCACGCGGTGTGTGACGTCGACACGGGCAAGCGCATGCCGCTGCGCGGCGGAGAAGCGGTGAACGTGCACGTTCAGGGGAGCTTCAAGGGTCGAGCAGGCGAACCGGGCGAGCTGTGCGGTGTGTTTGCGGGCGGCAGTATCGGGAATCTGACGGACAATACGGAAAGCGGCGTTTACGGAACGTATGCGCTTTTCAGCGAAGCTGCGCGTCTTTTGCCTGTCGCCATGTATTACGAGGTGCAGGAAGGCGAGGCGACGATCCTTGCGGAAGTGGATGCGGAAGGACCGAAGGAATACGGCGTGCAGATCACAAAACTGTTTAAAAACCCGGACGCAATGCAGAAAAACCTGGTCGTCAAAGTGACCGATCCGGCATTGATCGAAAAGACAGGCGGGATCGTGCAGGGCATGAGCGGCAGCCCGATCCTGCAAAACGGGATGATCGTCGGCGCGGTAACGCACGTGTTCATTCAGGATTCTTTGCAGGGATTCGGGATTTATGCGCAGACGATGCTGCATCAGATGCAGCAGACAGCGCAGGCGGAAGCGTCCTGACGGCGTTTTCTTAAAGAAATCTTAATGCTTTCTGTGATTGTTTCTTAAAAAATGATCCGTTATACTTGTATTGTAAAACATACAAGGAGGCGGACGGAATGAAACAGGTTCTGAGAGAGCTTGCAAAACGGATCACAAAAGCGATGGACCGTTTGGGTGAGGATTTCAATATGCTTCTGATGGAAGACATTTTGCCGTATCCTTCCGATCCGGATGATCGTGAACCGTTTGACGACGAGCTGTTCGTATAAGGTTTTATAATGCTGATGCCGCCCCGGCGATCGGAATCGACCGACGGGGCGGCAGTTTTTCTGTTTGTTCTTGCGAAACGGACGGATTTGTGGTATAAGTAAAGAGAATAAAAACGAAGGAGTGATCAGAATGCGCAGAGCTTTTCGCATCGTATTATCCTGTTTCCTTGCGTTATGTCTTGCTTTTTGCACGATCCCCGTTTCGGCGTCCGACCGCAGCGAACCTTTTACCATTACTGTCGCGGCAGATACGCACTACCAGTGCGAGGCGGATCTCGGTGAGCCGACCGACCAGTACACGGACTATATGCTCGAGCCGGAGCTGTTCGGCTACGCGTCCACGCAGGGACAGATGCCGTATGAATCCGAGGCAATCGTTTCGGCGATGCTCGATGCATTCACGTCGTCCGATTCGCCGGTTCTGCTGATTGCAGGCGATCTGACCTGCGGCAAACGGCAATCGCATCAGCGTCTTGCGCAGATGCTGCGCAGCGCGGAGCAGAAAAGCGGCAAGCAGATCTTCGTCATCATCGGCAACCATGATTGCGACGCACAGAGCAGCGAAAGCCGCATCACGATGGAGGAATTCCGCGAGATCTACGCGGACTTCGGCTATAATGAAGCGCTCGCGCGTCATGCGGATTCGGCGTCCTATGCGGTCGATCTCGGCAAGAGCTGCCGGTTGATCGCGATCGACTCCTGCATCTACGGCGAAGACGAGGGCGAGATCAACGCGTCCGTTTTCCGCTTTATCCAAGAACAGACGGAACAGGCAAAGCACGACGGCAAAACGCCGATCGCCATGATGCACCACAGCCTGCTGCCGCATTACGAGCTGCAGCCGATGATCCGCCGCTGGCGCTATTATGCAAAGTGGTTCGCGGACAACGGCCTGCAGACGGTGCTGACCGGACATATCCACGCGAACGATATCGCATCGGCGAAGTCTGACCGCGGCAACGTCGTTTATGACGTTCAGACCGGTGCGCTGATCGCGTCGCCCAATACGTACCGCACGCTGACGCTTGCTGACGACGGCATACACGTTGAAAGCCGATTCATCACGCGTATCGACGCATCTCTTTTGCCGGACTATCTGACACAAGTGCAGAGGGCGCAGATCGAGGCGGACTTTCCTGCCTATGCGCGCGCCTATTTTGAAAACGGCGTGTGCAAGTGGATGAACCGCAACCTCGGTTCCGTGAACCGCCTTGCGCGCTGGTTCAAGCTGAAGGAGGGCACGAAAGCCTATACGGCAGCCGAACAGCTCATGCAAAAAATCGGCGCAGCGGTCGGACAGAATATTTACGGCGAATCCGGCAGCATCGAATCGTCGCTGGCGCCGTTCGGTGTGACTGTCCCCGCTAGCGATTACAAGAAACCGTATCAGGTCGCGGCAAATATCATGTACGGCTTTTTCCACGGCGACGAGGCAACGATCAGCAGCGAAGCGGACGTGGAGCTGCTGCTGGCGTGTATCGAGGGCGCCGTTCTGACCGCACTGCGCAGCGGCGTCGACAGCGGCGCGCTGCGCGCTCTCACCGAAGCCGTTGCGGGAAAAGCGTCGTCGCTTCCGACGTCGGCGGCGATGCGCCGGACGGCGGAAAAGATCGCGCTTGCACTGCTGCAAACACTTGCCGGCGGATTTACGGATGATTACAGCGATCCGTCCGATCTGAGCGCCGTGCTCAACGTGTCCGCGGTCGAAAACACCGTACCGCTGCATTTCACGGTACGGCTGTGGAGATTGTTTTTGGAGTTTTGGAAACGCATATTCACGTTTTAAAAGATCGACCGCTGATGGATGTCCGTCGGCGGTTTCCTTTTATTCTGGCTTGAGAAGCGTCAGCGACTGGATATCGTCCAGCGGAATGCGCGTATCGTCCGTGAGATACATCGTTTGCGTTTCTTCGTCAATGCGGCGCACGTGTCCTACGATCCGTAAATACTCGCCGCCGGACTTGCGCGCGTCCGGCACGAAATACGTGATGCTGACGGACGGCTTTTCCCGGATGTGCGTCTGGATCGACTGCAGGTTCGCATTCAGCTCGTCCAGCTGCAGTTCGCTCAGCTCGAGCTTTCGATCGGTCAGCCGCGCAGTCTCCTCCATGGCGGCACTGTGTCCGGTCAGTGCGGCGAACGGGGAGAACTGTGCCGCGCGGTCATGCGCAGACATGCGCGGGTGCTTCTGCGAGACTGGGTGCGGCAGATCCAAAAGATCGTCGTAGCGGTGATCCTGTTCCATACTGGTCTCCTTATGCCTTGTGGCCGCCGATCTGTTCGTTGCGGTCGATCGACGTTGCGCCTTCCTTGAAATTCATGCCTTTGAGAATGGCGTTGTTGCCGTATTTTTTTCGGATGGCGACCATGGCTTTTTGCTTTTGGTTCTCTTTTTCCAGCGCTTCGTCCGTGCGTGCCTGCTCGCGTGCCTTCGCTTCGTAGTCCGTGAACAGATCGAGCTGTTCGTACTGCGGCGTTTGCTTCGCAGCTGCTTCGTCCGTGATGCGCTCCGCTGTCAGCGTGATGCGACGCACCGGCAGCTTCGGGTCGATGATCCGATCATACAGCGCAGCGGCGGCTTCGTCGATCAGTGACCCGGCGGACGTCATCCGCGGCAGATGTGCCGTGCCGTGGGCATGCTTGGGCACCTTTCTGCCGTAGTGGTCTGTCGTGACGCTGCTTGCTTTTTCCGCGCCGGACGTGTCGTAGCCGATCGTCAGCGTGATCTGCTCCGTGACCAGCGCGCGGGCGCACAGATCAAGCGCCATCTGATCCGCCATTTCCCGCACGACCAGCGCCGCCTCTTCCGCGGAATACGGGCGGTGCAGGACCTGTCCGGAGCTGATGCTGTTCTGCTGCGGGCGGTATGCTTTGACGTCTGCGATCGTGCACGGCTCCCAGCCCCATGCGTGGTCGATCAGCAGCTCGGCGTTTATGCCGAACAGCTTGTACAGCAGATCCTCGTTGTAGAATTCATTCGGTTTCCCGACAGAACAGCGCGCCACGTCTCCCATCGTATATAAACCGTATTCAGCAAGCTTTCTCGCAGATCCCTGCCCGATGCGCCAGAAATCGGTGATTGGCGTGTGCGACCAGAGCTTGCGGCGGTATTCGCGTTCATCCAGCTGTGCAATACGCACGCCGCTTTTGTCGGGCTGTACGTGCTTTGCCACGATGTCCATCGCGACCTTGCACAAGTACAGATTCGTGCCGATGCCGGCGGTCGCGGTAACGCCCGTTTGTTCGAGAACGTCGCGGATCATGCGCTCGGCAAGCGCACGCGGCGTGCAGTGGTACGTGTCGAGGTAATGCGTCACGTCGATGAAAACTTCGTCGATCGAATAGATATGGATATCCTCCGGCGCGACGTACTGCAGATAGATCGCGTAGATGCGGCTGCTGTATTGCACGTACAGATTCATGCGCGGCACGGCGACAATGTAATCGAGTTCGAGCGACGGATCGAGCAGCAGCTCGTTTGCGCGGTAGGATTTTCCCGCAAACGTCCGGCGCGGCGCACGCAGCAGACGCTCGCGATTGACTTCCCGCACGCGCTGCACGACCTCAAACAGCCGCGGGCGTCCGGGGATGCCGAAGGATTTCAGGGAAGGAGAGACGGCCAGACAGATCGTCTTGTCGGTTCGGCTCTCATCGGCTACGACGAGATTCGTCGTCAGCGGATCGAGACCGCGTTCAACGCACTCCACGGAGGCGTAGAAAGACTTCAGGTCAATGGAGATATACGATCTGTTTTCCGGCATCTTTAATCCTCCTTTCTGAAATCTGCTTTATTGTATTATAGTATTTTCGGTTCAAAAAAGCAAGACGCCCGAACACGGACGCAGCAGAGAGACTGAACTGCGCCGTAAAAGTTTTTCAACTTTTTCAAAGAAAAGAATTGACAAAGGGGAATCGTTGTGTTATACTAACTACCGTTCGGAAGCGAAGACGCTTCGGATACGCGGATGTGGCGGAATTGGCAGACGCGCTAGATTCAGGTTCTAGTGGTAGCAATACTGTGTGGGTTCAAGTCCCGTCATCCGCACCAGGACAAGATCCTGTCGCAAAAGCGGCGGGATCTTGTTGTTATTACGGGAGGAAAACGGATGAGCGGTTTCGCGTCTTTCGTGCGACGCACGCTGCTGCCGATCTTTGCGCTGGCGGCGTGGGTGTTCGGCGGCATTTCCGGCGAGCCCAGCGTCGTATCCGGCGATATGCAGATCGTGCGCTCGCAGGTTTTCAGCTACGGGATCGGAGTCTGCTTCAATCAGGGGCTTGCCGCCGATGAGACGTATTTTTACGGTACGGGAGCGATCAAGCCGATCCGCTACAACGCGCTTGTCAAGATAGACGCCCGAAGCGGTGAAATCGTGCAGACGCATGAAATGTGTCTGCCGCGCGAACTGACGCGCATGGGCTATTCGCATCTGGGCGATCTTTGCCTGTATGAAGGGAAGCTCTATATTGCGCTCGAGGACGACGGCTTCCGGCATCCTGCCGTGGCCGAATACGATCCGCAGACGCTCGGATATCTCGCTTGCCATCGCGTGCCGGACGAATGTGTCGGCAGCGGCAACATTCCGTGGTGTGCGATC
>CADAGA010000045.1 GCA_902787275.1 Oscillospiraceae bacterium
CCCAGGGACAGGGGAGTAACGTCCAGCAGCAGCAGGCTGTCCACTTCGCCTACCAGCACGCCCGCCTGCAGCGCCGCGCCGATGGCCACGCACTCGTCGGGGTTGATGCCCTTGAAGGGCTCCTTACCGGTGAAGGACTTCACGGCCTCCTGCACGGCGGGGATACGGCTGGAGCCGCCCACCATCAGGACCTTGTCGATCTCGCTGATCTTCAGGCCGGAATCCTGGATCGCCTGACGCACGGGTCCCATGGTGGCTTCCACCAGGTCGCTCGTCAGCTCGTTGAACTTCGCGCGGGTCAGGGTGTTCTCCAGATGCTTGGGGCCGTTGGCGTCCGCGGTGATGAAGGGCAGGCTGATGGTGGAGGTGGTCACGCCGGAAAGCTCGATCTTGGCCTTCTCGGCGGCCTCTTTCAGTCTCTGCATGGCCATCTTGTCGCCGTGCAGGTCCACGCCCTGCTCGCGCTTGAACTCGGTGGCCATCCATTCGATGATGCGCTGGTCGAAGTCGTCGCCGCCGAGGCGGTTGTTGCCGGCGGTGGCGAGCACTTCCTGCACGCCGTCGCCCATTTCGATGATGGAAACGTCGAACGTGCCGCCGCCGAGGTCATACACCATGACCTTCTGGTCCTGCTCCTTGTCGATGCCGTAGGCAAGCGCCGCCGCCGTGGGCTCGTTGATGATACGCTTGACGTCCAGACCCGCGATCTTGCCCGCGTCCTTGGTCGCCTGACGCTGCGCGTCCGTGAAGTACGCCGGAACGGTGATGACGGCCTCCGTCACCTTGCCGCCGAGGTAGCTTTCCGCGTCGCTCTTCAGCTTGTTCAGGATCATGGCGCTGATCTCCTGCGGGGTGAAGGTCTTTTCGTCGATGCGCACGCGATATTCGGAGCCCATCTGACGCTTGATAGACGAGACCGTGCGGTCCGGGTTCGTGATGGCCTGGCGCTTTGCGACCTGACCGACCATTCTTTCGCCGTTCTTGCCGAACGCCACGACGGACGGCGTAGTTCTGGCGCCTTCCGCGTTGGCGATGACGACCGCTTCGCCGCCTTCAATGACGGAGACGCAGGAGTTTGTGGTTCCCAAATCGATTCCGATGACTTTTGACATAATGCATTCCTCCATGTATTGAAATGAATTTTTCCCTTAATTTGCAACCTGCACGGTGGCAGGACGGATCACTTTTTCACCCAGACGGTACCCCTTGGCAAACACGGCAGCGACCGTATTCTCTGCGAGGTTCTCGTCCTCGATATGCATGACGGCGTTGTGCAGGTTCGGGTCGAACGCCTCGCCCGCTTCGCCGAAGCTCTCGACGCCGAGCTTTTCCAGCGCCGCGGAGAACTGCGTGACAATCATTTCCACGCCTTTTTTATATTCGTCCGGATTGTCGGTATTATGCGCCATCGCCCGATCGAGATTGTCGATCACGGGCAGCAGATCCGCGATCACCGCGCATTTGCAGGCACTGTTCAGCTCCGCCTTCTCCTTCGCGGTGCGCTTGCGGTAGTTGTCGTACTCCGCAGCCAGCCGCAGGAACTTGTCGTTCGCTTCGTCCAGCGCCTTCTGCAGCTTTTCCTCTGCGGACGGAGCCGTCTCTTCGGCCTTTTCTTCCTCAACCGGAGCCGTCTCCGGCTTCACGTTTTCTTTCTTTGCCACGATTCTCTTCCTTTTCCGTTTATTCTTCGTCGCGCACGGAGCGCGTCAGGAGCCGCCCGACCAGATCGGTCAGATACCGCACGCTGGGGATCAGCTTCGCGTAGTCGAGCCGCGTCGGTCCGATCACGCCGAGTGTGCCGCTCTCCTCGCCGCCGACGCTGTACCGCGCCAGGATCAGACTGCTGCGCTCGAGCTGGCGGTATTTGTTTTCCTTGCCGATGAGCACCTGCACGTCGTCCTTGTTGTTGGAGATCAGCGCGTTCAGCGGTTCACCGTTGCGCAAAAACTCCATCAGCTCGTAGGCGTTTTCCTCAAGCTCGCGGTAGCCCAGCAGATTCGTCTGACCGTCCAGACGGATGTCCGTCTGCGCCGCGTCGCGCGCCAGTTCCGCAACGCCCGCCAGAAACGGCAGCAGCGAAAACGCATCCGCGCCGAGGGACGCAGCCAGCGTCTGCATGGCGGTCGTGTGCACGTCGGAGAGCGGTCTGCCGACCAGCTGCGTGGAGGTCACGTTGTAGAACCGCTCCAGCAGCGGCACGGTGATGACCGTGTCCGCGCGGCAGATGCGGCTCTTGAGAAGGCCGCCGGACGTCAGCAGCACCAGCATCGCGGTCCGGCTGCCCACCGGCACCACCTCGATGCGGCGGATCTTGGCGCTCTCGCCCGTCGGCGTCGTGGACACCGCAGCGCAGTTCGTCAGATCGGCGAGCGCCTCGCCCGCCTTTGACAGCAGCTCCTCCGGATCGCCTGTGCTTCCGATCGCCGCTTCGATCTTGCGGCGGGATTCGGCGTCCAGCTCCCGCGTGCCCATCAGATGGTCGATGTAGTAGCGGTACCCCGCGTGGGACGGAACGCGTCCGGCAGAGGTGTGCGGCTGCTCTAAAAGTCCGAGTGACACAAGCTCCGCCATCTCGTTGCGGATCGTAGCGGACGAGACCTTCATCGGCAGAACGTCCATCAGACTCTTGGAGCCGACCGGTTCGCCCGTGCGGATATACGTCTCGACGATCGCGGCAAGGATCTTTTGCTTTCGTTCGCTCAGTTCCACCCGGCCCACCTCCTTAAGCGTTTTGGGGGTCTAAGCATTTTAGCAGAGTTAGCACTCTTTTTACCCGAGTGCTAACTCTGCTAATATAATACATCCGGAATGCCCGTTTGTCAATATGCAAATGTGAATACTTTGTAAATCTTTGGTTAAACGTCTGCCAGAAGCTCCGCGATGATCGCGTTGGAAACGAGAAACCCTTCGCGGGTCAGACGAACGCCGTCTGCGTCCGCCGAAAGGTACCGCGGCGGGATATGCTCTGCGCGGCGGTAAACAGGCTGCGGAACGGAAAAACCGAACCGTTCCCGCGTGCCCTGCTCGGTCAAGCCTTCCGAAAGGCGCAGGCGAAGCATCGCATACTCCGCGAAGTCGCCGCCGTCGCCGTCCGGCACGGGAAACGCGCCCGACAGGAACGCCTGCGTATCGCGCGGGTAGAAAAAGCGTTTGCCGCCGACGAACGAATGCGCCGCGGGGCCGATGCCGACGTACGGCCGGTCGTCCCAGTATTTGAGGTTGTGCAGACTCTCGAAGCCCGGCTTCGCGAAGTTGGAGATCTCGTACTGCTTAAAGCCGCTGTCTTCCAGCGCTTCGCACGCGCGCAGATACAGCTCGCACACCGCATCCTCGTCCGGAAGCGCGAGACGGTCGCGCATTTTGTAAAACGGCGTGCCCTCCTCGATCTTTAAAAGGTACGCGCTCACGTGCGTCACGCCCGCGTCCCGGCAGAAATCGAGCGACGTCTGCAGACTGTCCGCCGTCTGACCGGGAATGCCGAGCATCAGATCAAGCGAGAGTTTGCGAAAGCCCGCCGCTTGCGCCTGCTCCACGCGGTGCCGGACGAGCGCAGCGTCCGCCGTGCGTCCGAGCGCGCGGCGTTCCGCATCCACCGCCGACTGCAGTCCCATCGAAATGCGGTCGACGCCCGCGTCGCGCAGCGCCGCAAACAGTCCGTCCTCCACGCGCGAGGGGTTGCACTCCACGGTAAACTCGCGGATCGGTTCGTCGCGCAGAGCTTCGGCGATCCGCACGAGCCGCCGTCCCAGAAGTGAAGGCGTGCCGCCGCCGAAATACACCGTGTCGTACCGCTCGCCGGCCTGCTGCCGCGCACGGATGCGGTCGATCACGGCGTCGGCGTACGCGTCCATCACGGCGTCGTCCGCCGCAGCGGAATAGAAATCGCAGTACGGGCATTTCCCCGCACAGAACGGAAAATGCACGTACAGTCCGATCGGCTCCATCGCGCCCGCCTCCTTTCCTCTGCTGCTATGATACAGAATCCGATACCGATTTGTCAACACCGGCGGAATAGAATTGACAGCTTTTCCCTGAATATGCTATAGTGGATTCACAGAAAACGGTTAGGGGCGTTTATAGATGCAGGTATTTATCCCGATCTGGATCGTCGAGGCGGTCTTTGCCGCTCTGTTTATCGTGACCGGTTTCCCGAAGGGCACCAAAAAAGGCTTTGTGTTCAAAATGCTTGCCTGCGCGCTGTATACGGCGAACGGGCTGTACGCCTATTCGCTGAGCGCGAAAACCGTGTACGGCGTCACGATCCTCGCAGGGCTCGCCTGCGGATGGCTCGGCGACGTGTTCCTCTCGCTCCACCCCTTCACGCAGGAGAACCAGAGCCGGAAGCTGACGCTGTCCATGAATGCGATCGGCGGGGTGTTCTTCCTGCTGGGACACGCGGCGTTTATGACCGCGTTCGCGCGTCTGATGCTCGATGCGCACGCGTTCCGCCTGCTGACGTTCGCAATTGCATTCGGCGGTATGCTCGTCTGCTTCGCGCAGGTGTTCAGACTGTGCAGGGTCAGCGCCGGCAGATTCACCGCCGCGATCGCGGTGTACGCGGTCGGTCTCGCCGGCATGTGCGCGCTGGCAATCAACACCGCGCTGCTCGTTTTCAGCGGTCGTCCCGTGCCGCAGATCATCCTGATCGCCGCGCCGCTGCTGTTCGCGTTCTCGGACGTGACGCTGGCGCTGCGTGTCGCGGACGGCAAACGCTTCGAGTCGCTGCCGATGCGCACGGTCAGCCTGGGCGCCTACTTCCTCGCGCAGATGCTGCTGGGATTGACGGTCTGGCTGGCATAAGCCGAAAAACCGCAGGGGTTATTCTTCCGTCTGTTTCGGAAGAATAACCCCTTTTTTTATGCTTGTCATTCAGTTGGAAGAGGAGGAGAATGCCGCAGACGAAGAAGCCTGCTGCGCATCCATCACGGCGTCGATGGCGACCACGACGGCCAGCGCGAGCACCTCGTCCGTGCCCTGCGCGATGTCCAGCTCGAACGTATCGCCCCACGTCATCCACTTTTTGTGGATCGTGATGATCGGACGCTCGCAGGCGTACACCGTGTAGTCGTGTCCGAAAAAGTCGCCCTGCACCGTCCAGCCGAGTCCGTCGATCTCGTACTTCGGCTTGAGGAACGTGAATTTCTTGGCGATCATCGCGACCTCGCTGCCGCCGATCTCCACGATGAACTTCGGCATCAGCGTCGGCACCTTCTGCCGCACGAACGCAAGCTGCTCGCCTTCCGGCGTCATGATCCACAGCTTTTTGCCGATCGAGAGCACCTTGCCCTCGATGAAATAGCGGTCGGCGCCCGTCTCGTCCTTGACCCACGCGCGATCCTTCCACGAAAAGAACTTTTGTTTCAGATACAGCTTCATCGGCGATCTTCCTTTATACGCTCAGCAGTCCCGCATCGACCAGATACTGACCGCCGGTGCAGTAACGCGCCTTGTCGCTGGCGAGGAACAGCACCAGATTCGCCGCATCCTCCGGCTCGATCCACGGCACGGGCTGGAGATTGCCCGCCGAGCGCTCCGCGATCTCGATGGGCGTCATGCCCTCCATCGCGGCAAGTCCGTCGTTCATCGGCGTGTTGACGCCGGTCGGATGGATGCTCACCACACGGATGTTGTACGGTGCGAGCTCGATCGCCCACGCCTTCGTAAGCCCCGTCAGACCCCACTTGGACGCGGTGTAGTGCGACAGGCGGTTGCCGCCGCGCAGCCCCATGACGGAGGAATTGTTGATGATGACGCCGCTCTTTTGCTTCTTCATGTACGGCACGACGCGTCTTGCGACGTTGAACGGCCCTTTGAGGTTGATGTCGATCATGGCGTTCCACTCGTCGTCAGTCATGGTGTCGACCTCGGCGTACGCGCAGATGCCGGCGTTGTTGAAGAGGATGTCGATTTTGCCGAACGCCGCGATCGCCTGCTCGACGGCAGCCGTGACCGCTTCGTCCGAACGCACGTCGCCCGCAGCGATGACCGCGCGTCTGCCGAGCGCCTCGATCTCTGCCTTAAGCGATTTCAGTTCATCGCTCGTGCCGAATTCGTACGCGGGGTACTCGATCTTCTTCGCCACGTCGAACGCAACGATATCCGCACCCTCCTTCGCCAGCGCGAGCGCCGTCGCTCTGCCCTGTCCGTGTGCCGCGCCCGTGATGAACGCGACCTTATTGTCAAACTCACCCATTGTCCTTGTCCTCCTTGCGATAGCTGTATAATACCTCGTCCAGCGGCACCTTGGCCACCGTGTTGAACAGATTGGTCGCGTACATGATGCCCGCGAACGCGATCAGCTGCACGAGCACCGTGTCGGAATACTTTTCGCGCAGTTTTTCATAGATCGCCGGGTCGATGGAGTGCGGGTGCTTCGTGATCTGCACGCCGAAATCGAGCAGAAGCTGCTCCGTCTCGTCGAGCTGCAGATTCTCCGGGTCCTCGCCCGCGTCGACCAGGATCTTGCGGAAGAACAAGCCGCAGATCAGGCAGTCGTTTCCCGTCGAGATCGCGTAGGAAAAGATCTGCAGCGCGCGGTCGCCGAACGTCGGACGCAGCTCGTCGTACAGCGTGTACCAGTCCATATACGTTTTGAAGGACTGCACGTCGTGCAGGAGCGTGCGCTTCATATTCGTGATGCGGCCGTGCTTCTGGATCTGATCGTCGTATTCGCGACGGACGGCCTCGTCCGCGGTTTCGTATTCGGTCATGGGGATAAAGCTCATGGTCATTCTCCTTTACTGAGGTTTTCCAATAATTTGCGGTAAAAGCGCACGCCGTCGAGGTAGCTCTTTACCGATAATCGTTCGTCATTTCCGTGCATACCGGCGCGTTCTTCAGCCGTGAAGCGGAAGCCCGCGAAACGGTACACGTTCGGCCATACGGCGGCGAAATGCTTGGAGTCGGTGCCGCCGTTCATGACGTAGGGCACCGCCGGCACGCCGGGATAGACGGCGTCGATCGTGTCACAGAGCATACGGAACGCGTCGCAGTCCGTCGGAGAAAACGGCGACGGCTCGAACCTGTAGTCGAACGACACCTGCGCGTGTTCGCCCGCCGCATCCCGCAGACGCGCAAGCGCGCTGTCCGTGCTGTCCCACGGGGCGACGCGCACGCTCATGCCGACCTCGGCCGTGTTCGGGATGGAGTTGATCTCGCGGGAGCCCTGCAGCTTCGTCAGCGCGGCGGTCGTGCGCAGCATGGCTGCCGTCTCGCCGTTCTTCAGCATGATCTTTTTGACGAGACCCGAGAACAGCCAGAGGTTCGCAAAGATCAGCCGGAAGCCGAACGACGCATATGCCGCGATGCCGGAAAGCATCTGCCGCGTCACCGCAGAGAGCACCGTCGGGAACGGCGAGCGGCGGATGCGCTCGAGCACGTCCACGAGCCGGTACGTCGAGTCGCTCGCGCGCGGCGTCGACGAATGGCCGGGCACGCCGTTTACTTTGAGGATCGCGTCCACGACGCCCTTTTCACTCACGCCGACCATGGCGAATTCCTGCCGGACGCCCAGCGCAGGCGATTCGACGACCGCTCCGCCCTCGTCGAGCACGAACCACGGCTCGACGCCGTTCCTGCGCAGGGTCTCGACGATCGCGGGGGTCGTGTCGCCGCCTGTCTCCTCATTGTTGGTAAAGGAAAACCAGACGTCGTGCCGCGGCGTAAAGCCTTCTGCAAGCAGCGCTTCGCCCGCTTCCAGAAGCGCCGCTAAAATACACTTTGTATCGACCGTGCCGCGTCCCCAGACGCAGCCGTCGTACACCTCGCCGCTGAAGGGCGGATGGCTCCATTTGTCCGCGTCCGCCGAAACGACGTCATAATGGCTCATCAAAACGACGGGCTTTTCGCCGTCCATGCCTTTCCAGCGGCACAGCAGCCCGTATTCGTTGACGATCTGCACGTCGAACGTCGCAAACATGCGGGGGTAGAGCTTTTGCAGCAGCGGCAGGAACGCGTCGAACGGCGCGCGGTCGACCTCGCCGTAGCGCGGCCAGACGGTCGCAAGGCGGATCGTTTCGCCGAAACGCGCCACCGCGCCTTCCTCGTCCAGCACAGGCGCGTACGGTTCGTGCCCCGCCGTCTTTCGGGGCTTGAGCCGCAGCGCACGCACGACCAGTACGGCGGCCAGCAGGATCAAAGCTGCCGCGAGCGCGCAGAAAAAGATTCGCACTATACCGCCCCCTTTCGATTCGGGAACAGTATAGCACGAAACGAAAAAGAAGTCCATGCTTTTTTCGGATTTATCCGACGGCTGCGAAGCCCTTTTCGAGGTCGGCGATGATGTCGTCGATGTGCTCCGTGCCGATGGAAAGACGGATGGTGTTCGGCCGGATGCCGCTCGAAAGCAGTTCCTCCTCGGTCAGCTGCGAATGCGTCGTCGTCGCCGGATGGATGACGAGCGACTTGACGTCGGCAACGTTCGCCAGAAGCGAGAAGATCTCCAGATGATCGATGAACGCGTGCGCCTGCTGCTGTCCCCCGCGGATATCGAACGTGAAGATCGAACCGCCGCCGTTCGGGAAGTAGCGCTTGTACAGCTCGTGCTGCGGATGATCGGGCAGCGACGGATGGTTGACGCGCTCGACGAGCGGGTGCTTCGCGAGGTATTCCACGACCTTCTTCGTGTTTTCCGCGTGCCGTTCAAGCCGGAGCGACAGCGTCTCCACGCCCTGCAGCAGCAAAAATGCGTTGAACGGCGAGATCGCGGCGCCGGTGTCGCGCAGCAGGATCGCACGGATATAGGTCACGAATGCCGCCGGACCGACTGCGTCGGCAAACGACACACCGTGGTAGCTCGGGTTCGGTGCAGCGATCGGCGCGTACTTGCCGCTCGCCTTCCAGTCGAATTTGCCGCTGTCCACGATGATGCCGCCGAGCGTCGTGCCGTGGCCGCCGAGGAATTTCGTGGCGGAATGCACCACGATATCCGCGCCGTGTTCGATCGGGCGGATCAGGTACGGCGTGCCGAACGTGTTGTCGATGACGACCGGGATGCCGTGCCTGTGCGCAATATCCGCAACCGCTTCGATGTCGGGGATGTCGCTGTTCGGATTGCCGAGCGTTTCGATGAAGATCGCCTTCGTGTTGTCGCGGATCGCGCCCTCCACCTCGGCGAGATCGTGGACGTCGACGAACGTCGTCTCGATGCCGTACTGCGGCAGCGTGTGCGCCAGAAGATTGAAGGAGCCGCCGTAGATCGACTTCTGCGCCACGACGTGTTCCCCCGCCTGTGCCAGCGCCTCGATCGTATAGGTGATCGCCGCCGCGCCGGATGCCAGCGCCAGCGCCGCAACGCCGCCTTCGAGAGCCGCCACGCGTTCTTCCAGAACGCCCTGCGTGGAGTTCGTCAGTCTGCCGTAGATGTTGCCGGCGTCCGCCAGGCCGAACCGCGCCGCAGCGTGCGCGCTGTTTTTGAATACGTAGGAAGTCGTCTGATAGATCGGGACCGCTCTCGAATCGGTCGCGGGGTCGGGCTGTTCCTGGCCGACGTGCAGTTGAAGCGTTTCAAATTTATAGTTGCTCATGATGATACCTCTTTCTTAATTTTAATTTAGTATTGGGATCGGCTCGCGCGGGACTCTCATTTGCACATTCGTCCGAACCGGAAGTTGCTGCGCAGCAGCGTTTGCCATCGTCTGTGCATACCCTTCATCCTCTCAAAAATAATACGGACCTCGATCCGACGTCCGTGTCGTTGATCTTGTCCGTATTATAAACCCGTTATTCGGTTTTGTCCAATATCCTATCTGAATGGTCAGTAATAGATTGAATCTATATCTCGCTCGCTTGTTTTTGGTACGGCGCCAGATACCGCTCCAGCTCGTGTACGTACTGCTGCGCGAGCTGCGTCAGCGGCAGATCCTTTCGCGCGACGTAGCCGATCTGCATCTGCGCCCCGACGTCCGTCTCCTGCGCCTCGAACGGAACCGCCACATAATCAGACCCGTTCAGCTCCTCGCAGATAATGCCCGAGCACAGCGTGTAGCCGCCTGCGGCGACCATCAGATTGAGCATCGTGGCGCGGTCGTTGACGCGGATCATGCGCGGATAGTCGGCCGTGGAAAGGATCTCCTCGGCGAAGTAGAACGAGCCCGTTCCCCCCTGCTCAAACGACATGCACGGATAGTCCGCGAGCTGTTCGATGCGGATCGACGCGCACTTTGCGAGCGGGTGACCCTTCCACATGTAGACGAACGCATCGCAGTCCACGAGCTTGTGAAACGACAGCTTGTTCGCGCGAAACAGTTTTTCGAGCGCCTTGCGGTTGAAGTCGCTCAGAAACAGCACGCCCAGCTCGCTCTTGCCCGTGCGCACGTCCTCGATCACCTCGAGCGTCTTTGTCTCGCGGATGGCGAATTCGTACTCCGCCGTGTTGTATCGCTTCATCAGCTCCGCGAAGCTCTTGACCGCGAACGAATAGTGCTGCATCGAAACGCCGAACTTCTTTTTGCGCGCGCCGCTCTTGCCGTACTTCTCCTGCAGGGACGCATACTGCTGCCAGAGCGGACGGGCATAGGAGAGGAAGTCCTCGCCCTCGGGCGTCAGCGTGACGCCGCGTCCGCTGCGGTAAAAGAGCGTGACGCCCAGCTCCCGCTCAAGCTCCTGCACGGCGCTCGTCAGCGACGGCTGCGCCACGTACAGCACCTCGGACGCTTTGTTTAAAGAACCCATGTCGGCGATCGTGATGAC
>CADAGA010000046.1 GCA_902787275.1 Oscillospiraceae bacterium
GACCGTTACGCGCCGTTCGAGCAGGATTTCATCTACCGCAGCGGCTGGGAGTCGCTGCGCGCCATCCAGGTCGCGGCGGGCGACGCCGTTTTCAACACGGACGAGAACGTGCTGCTGACCGCGTCCACCGCGTCGGGCAAGACCGAAGCGGCGTTCTTTCCGATCCTGACGCTGTTTTCCGAGGATATGCCGCGCTCGGTCGGCGCGATCTACATCGGACCGCTGAAGGCGCTGATCAACGACCAGTTCCTGCGGCTGAACGAGCTGTGCGAGGAGGCCGGCATTCCGGTCTGGCACTGGCACGGCGACGTGTCGCAGTCGCATAAGGCGCGCATGCTCAAAAAGCCGTCCGGCATTTTGCAGATCACGCCCGAATCGCTCGAAGCGATGCTGCTGCGCAAGCATGCGGATATCCCGCGGCTGTTCGGCGATCTGCGCTTTATCGTGATCGACGAGGTACATTCCCTGATGCGCGGCGACCGCGGCGGTCAGACGCTGTGTCTGATCGAGCGGCTTTGCGCGCTCGCGGGCGTGAACCCGCGGCGGATCGGACTGTCCGCGACGATCGGCGACCCGCAGAGCACGGGCGCGTTTCTTGCGAGCGGCACCGGCCGCGGGACGGTCGTGCCGAAGATCGAGGCGAAGGGGACGCGCTGGCGCCTTTCGATGGAGCATTTCTACGTGCAGGGACCGCAGGCGTCCGAGGGCAAAACGGTCGAGGCGCAGCCCGTGCTGGACGACGCGACCGATGCCGCGCCGCAGTACGCCGATCCCGGCATCGGATATATTTTTGAACATACGCGCGGCAAGAAGTGTCTCGTGTTCGTCAATTCGCGCGAGGAATGCGAAGCGGTCACGACGACGCTGCGCCAATACTGCGAGAGCCGGCACGAGCCGGATCGCTTCCTGATCCACCACGGCAACCTGTCCGCGTCCTACCGTGAGACGGCGGAGGAGCTGATGAAGGACGACAGCCAGAACCAGACGACCGTCACGACGGCGACGCTGGAGCTGGGCATCGACATCGGCCGTCTGGAGCGCGCGTTCCAGATCGACGCGCCGTTTATGGTCTCGTCCTTCCTGCAGCGGCTCGGACGCACCGGCCGGCGCGATCAGCCGCCGGAGATGTGGTTCGTCATCCGCGAGGATATGCCCGAGGTGCGCGCCATGCTGCCGACGACCGTTCCGTGGAAGCTGCTGCAGGGGATCGCGCTCGTGCAGCTCTATCTCGAGGAACGCTGGGTCGAGCCGCCCAAGCTCGACCGGCTGCCGTTCAGCCTGCTGTACCACCAGACGATGAGCACGCTCGCGTCCTGCGGCGAGCTGACCGCGGCGCAGCTTGCCGAGCGCGTGCTCACGCTCAGTATGTTCCGCCGCATCTCGAGGGACGACTACCGCGAGCTGCTGCGGCACCTGATCGAGACCGAGCAGATCCAGCGCACCGACGAGGGCGGTCTGATCGTCGGGCTCGCAGGGGAGAGAGTCATCAACTCGTTTAAGTTCTACGCGGTCTTTCAGGAGAGCGAGGAATACACCGTTCGCTGCGGCTCGCAGGAGCTGGGCACTATCGTTTCTCCGCCGCCCGTGGGCGAAAAGCTCGCGCTGGCAGGCCACGTCTGGATCGTCGAGGAGGTCGACCACAAGCGCCGTCTGATCTACTGCGAGCCGGTCAAGGGAAAGGTGCCCGCCTATTTCGGCGAGTGTCCGGGCGACATCCACACGCACGTGCTCGAACGCATGCGCCGGGTGCTGAGCGAGGACAGGCAGTACCCGTACCTGATGGAAAACGCCGTCGCACGGCTCGCGCAGGCGAGAAGCAGCGCGCACAGCAGCGGCGTCGCGCAGATGCCGCTGGTCTGTCTCGGCGGCAACATGTGGTGTCTGTTCCCGTGGCTCGGCACATACGCGTTCTTCGCGCTCGAACGGTTCCTCAAGCGCAGGTGCAAGGACAGGCTCGGTCTTTCGTCGCTCGATTCGTCGCGGCCGTATTTCATCCAGTTCAAAATGAAGGCCGATCCCGAGACGTTCTTCGAGGTGCTCTGGGACGAGGCGGAAAAGCCGATCGACCCGATGGAGCTGGTCTACGACGGCGAGGTGCCGATTTTTGAAAAGTATGACGAATACGTTCCCGCGTCGCTCGTGCGCAAGGGGTTCGCGTACGGCATCCTCGACATCGACGGCATGCTGCGGCGCATCCGGTCATGGAAAACGCAGGCAGAACCGCTTTTTTAGCTTCTTTGTCAAATACGGCGCGTCTTTTTTGTGAAGAATGACGATATTGCATTGTGCTTTTTTCTATGATATACTATTTTTGTTAAGGAAGTGTGCGGCACCGTACACGCGAAAGGAGTAATGGATTATGGGTCTTATTAAAGCTGGCGTCGGTGCGCTGGGCGGCGTTCTGGCGGATCAGTGGAAAGAATTCTTCTATTGCGACGCGATCGCAAAAGACGTGATGGTGGTCAAGGGTCAGAAGCGCATTTCCGGCCGTTCCTCCAACACGAGAGGCAATGACAATATCATCTCCAACGGGTCCGGTATTGCCGTCGCGGACGGTCAGTGCATGATCATCGTGGAGCAGGGCAAGGTCGTGGAAGTCTGCGCGGAGCCCGGTGAATTCACCTATGACACCTCCACCGAGCCGAGCATCTTCACCGGCAGACTCGGCGACAGCATCAAGGAGACGTTCAAGGTGATCGGCAAGCGTTTCACCTACGGCGGCGACACCGGCAAGGATCAGCGCGTGTATTACTTCAACACCAAGGAGCTGCCCGACAACAAGTTCGGTACGCCGAATCCCGTTCCGTTCCGTGTCGTGGACCGCAACATCGGTCTGGACATCGACATCAGCGTGCGCTGCAACGGCATCTATTCCTACCGCATCGCGGACCCGCTGCTGTTCTACACGCACGTGTGCGGCAACGTCGAGTCCGAATACAACCGCTCAGAGATCGACGCGCAGCTGAAGACGGAGTTCCTCAGCGCGCTGCAGCCGGCATTCGCCAAGATCTCCGAGATGGGCATTCGTTACAGCGCGCTCCCCGGTCATACGATGGAGCTTTGCGACGCGATGAACGAAGTGCTGACGACGAAGTGGGGCGAGCTGCGCGGTCTGGCGATCGTCTCCGTGGGCATCAATTCCATCAACGCGCCCAAGGAAGACGAGGACATGATCAAGCAGCTGCAGAGAAACGCGGTCATGCGCGATCCCACCATGGCAGGCGCGACGATCGTCGGCGCGCAGGCCGACGCGATGAAGGCTGCGGCCTCCAACTCCGCCGGTGCGATGACGGGCTTCATGGGTCTCGGCTTTGCACAGAACGCGGGCGGCATGAACGCGCAGAATCTGTTCGCGATGGGTCAGCAGCAGGCACAGCAGGCTGCTCCCGCACAGCAGGCGGCCGCTCCCGCGGCAGGCAGCTGGACGTGCAAGTGCGGCACCGTCGCCACGGGCAGATTCTGTCCCGAATGCGGCAGCCCGAAGCCGGAGCCGCAGGGCTGGACGTGCAAGTGCGGCGCGGTCAATCAGGGCAAGTTCTGCCCCAACTGCGGCGCCAAGAAGCCGGAAGGCGCGCCGCTGTACCGCTGCGACAAGTGCGGCTGGACGCCCGAAGATCCGCACAACCCGCCGAAGTTCTGTCCTGAATGCGGAGACGTCTTCGACAGCAGCGACGCACAGTAAACCGAAATGAATCAGCCAGGCGGAACAGTTCGCTGTTCCGCCTGCTTTATACGGAAAGGAAAATACCATGGGATTCTTTGATTCGATTCATAACGCGGCCGGACAGAGCGCCGGCAGCCATTCCGAGACCGTGACGCTCACCGCCTTGCCGCAGAATCTGTCCGAGCTGCAGGCCATGCCGCAGGCCGATCTGCAGAGCCCCTACGGCACCGTCGCGCTCGCGATTGCCGCGCTCTGCCGTTATCCGCAGAGCGTCGAGGACTGCGTGCAGATGCTCGACTTCCTGCGCGGACCGCGCCCCCTGAGCCCGATGGACAAGCAGTTCCTGCGCGACCGATTCATGGAGCAGAAATACGTGCCGATCTCGTACTTTGAGGGCACGTCTCCGCAGAACGATTACACCCCGTCCGTGCCGTACCGCATCACCGTCAAGCGCAATCCCTACTCCGCGCAGGGCGAGGATTTCCTGACGCTTTACGTGCACTCGTCCGGCGCGGATTCCGACCGGATCGTCGAGGTGCGCCGCAAGCCCAGCACGGGTCAATGGTTCCTCTGGGAGGTCAAATGCCTCTCCGGCATCCGCGTTCCCGTGTCCGCCGATCCGTGGGCGTGAGGGCGAAAACGGCATATCTTGTGGACGGCATTTTTCAGACCACAATTTTAAATTAAGATTTTATTTAGTTTGTAAAAATAGGTTGCAAAATGCGGTTTTATCGTTTATAATACGGAATGGGTTTGTAACCAAATATCACAAAAGGAGTCATTTTGTATGAAAAGAGGATTTAAGAAATCTCTCGCGCTGCTGCTTGCGGTCTCTCGCGCTGCTGCTTGCGGCGTTCATGGCGTTCGGCGCGATCCCGTTCTTCTCGTTCGGCATGATCGCTTCCGCGGCGAATGAACTCGTGTCCATTACGCTCAGCGTAGATGAAGAGTTCACGATGGTCGCCGGCGAAACGAAAGACCTGAGCGTCATCGCTACGTATACCGACGGAACGACCCCGTCGTCCAACTTCATCAGCGCTTCGGCTGTCAGCTGGTCTTCCACCGACAGCAACCGCGTTTCGATCGACAGCAACGGCAAGCTGAAGGCCGTTGCCGAAACCAAGAAGGACGAGCCTGTCACGATCAAGGCGTTCTATCAGGAAGGCAGCAAGATCGTCTCCGCCGAGACCAAGGTCACGGTCACCAAGGCGCCGGTTCCGGTCAAAACCATCATGTGGACGGGCGATTGGGCCACGGCGACGGATATGGCGTTCCTTGCCGGCAAGACCTATTCCTTCAAGGATACGTACGTTCTGATCCCGGAAAAGCCGGACGATCCGAGCGTTACGCTGACCTGCACGCCCGAAACGGCGCTGGCGATCGACAACGAGAACCAGAAATTCAAGGTCAACCCCATCACGACTGAAAAACTGGTCGTCACGCTGACGCTGACCGCGAACGGCGCGGCCGACAGCTGCCAGCCCATCACCAAGCAGATCACGGTCTACAACGACGTTCCGCTCAAGAGCATCGCGTGGGACTACGCGGTCGGCACGACGGGCAAGACGCTCTTCAAGTATTATGAATCGGTCAGCGGCATCAAGACGCCCGCCGAGTATTACTATGAGCTCTACAATCCCGAAACCAAGAAGACGACCTACAAGTATCATACCGATCCGACTTACGCGCGTGACGTCTGCGACATCACCGTGGCTACCGCCGACAAGCGCATCGTGACGTTTGACGAAGTGACCAAGCGTCTGATCCCCGTCGGCAACGGCGAAGCGAAGATCACCATCTCCGCGACGACGCCCAAGGGCGTGGTCAAGCGCCACACCATCATCGCGGTCGTGCAGGATTCTCCCTACACGCCCGTCAGCTCCCTTGCGATCGGTTACGATAAGAGCAAGACGGATTCTGACGCAACGTACGATTCCGCATCCAACACCATCGAGCTGATGTACACGCATTCGATCCAGCTGACCGCGACGCCCAACACCGGCGCGAAGCTCGATCAGAAGCCCATCCGTCTCGAGATGAGCGACGGCAGACTCGTCACGATCGTTCCCGAAACCAAGTGCACCTGGAAGAGCAGCGACGAGAGCGTTGCGACCGTCGACAGCAAGACCGGCAAGGTCACCGTCACGGGCGCCGGCACGGCGACCATCACGGTTTCGGTCGACGACAACGGCACCGTCATCACCAAGGAAGTCAAGATCAAGGGCAAGATGACCTGGTGGGAAGCGCTCGCCGGCGTCTTCATGAGCCTGTTCAGCGGCAAATGGAACAAGATCCCGGTCTACTTCAAGGCACTGTTCGCCGGCATCTGATGACCGACGATCCGCACGGAACCTAATCGCGCAGGGATGAACGCACGTTCATCCCTGCATTTGGTATTTTTAACGGAGAATAATATGGACGGTTACAGAACGATCCGCACGGCCGCGTCGGCTGAATTCGTCGAAAAAAAGTCCCGCTTCATCGGCCACATCTGTCCGGTGACGACGCAGGAAGAGGCGAACGAATTCATCCGGCAGAAAAAAAGCGAATACTGGGACGCGACGCACAACGTCTATGCGTACGTGCTGCGCGAGGGACAAACGCGCCGCTACTCCGACGACGGCGAGCCGCAGGGCACGGCGGGCATCCCGACGCTCGACGTGCTGCTCAAGGAGAACCTCACGGACTGCGTCGTGGTGGTCACGCGCTATTTCGGCGGGACGCTCCTCGGTACGGGGGGGCTCGTGCGCGCCTATTCGCACGGCTCGAAGATCGCCGTGGACGCGGGCGGGATCGTGACGATGGCGCTGTGCGCGCAGCTCGAGATCGTCTGCGACTACACGTTTTACGGCAGGCTCGCGGCGCTGATCCCGGAGATGGGCGGCGTCGTCGAGGACACGCAGTTCGCCGACGCCGTCACGGTCTGCTGCAAAATGCCGACGTCGCTCGTCGACGCGTTCGACGCAAAGCTGTTCGATCAGAGCCTCGGAAAGTACCGCAGCCGTAAAATCTCCGAAAGTTTTTCGGCAATCGACTGATTTTTTGCAAGGGTTTTTCCTTTTTTCGACGTAATAGTATATTAGAGCGCTTTTCAACGGGGCGAAAACCCGATCATTTGCATGCAATCGAGGAGAAACGGATGGACGATCAGATTCGGAAAAAGATCTGTTTTATGGAGCACGCGTCGCTGTCCTCGCTGGCAGCGTTCGCGGACGAGAGCCGCGGCCGCCAGAAGCCGGAGGAGGAGTGTCCTCTCCGGACAGTGTTCCAGCGCGCCCGCGACCGCATCATCCACTGCAGCTCCTTTCGCCGGCTCAAGCACAAGACGCAGGTCTTTCTGTCGCCGGAGGGCGACCACTACCGCACGCGGCTGACGCACACGCTCGAGGTCGCGCAGATCGCCCGCACGATCGCGCGCGCGCTGGAGCTCAACGAGGATCTGACGGAGGCCATCGCGCTCGGACACGATCTCGGCCACACGCCGTTCGGCCATGCCGGCGAGCGTGCGCTCGACGCGGTCTGCAGCATGGGCTTCCACCATTACCAGCAGAGCCTGCGCGTCGTGGACGTGATCGAAAAGGACGGCGAAGGGCTGAATCTGACCTACGAGGTGCGCAACGGCATCGTCTGCCACACCAAGGGCACCGAGGCCTTCACGCTCGAGGGGCGGATCGTGCGTCTGGCCGACCGCATCGCTTACATCAATCATGACATCGACGACGCCGTGCGTGCGGACGTGATGCGCGAAACGGATATCCCGCTGCGCATCCGCGTCGTGCTCGGCTCGACAAAGACCGAGCGCATCAACTGTCTGGTGATGAGTGCGATCGAAAACAGCAAGGAGACGATCCGGCTCGGCAGCACGGAAGCGGCACTGTTCGAGGAACTGCACGATTTCATGTTCCGCAACGTATACACGAACCCGCAGTGCAAGAGCGAGGAATCCAAAGCGATCGATATGATCCAGTGGCTGTTCGGCTTTTACATGGAAAAGCCGGAGATGCTGCCCGAAGTTTATCAGCGCATCATGGAGCGCGACGGCAGAGAACGCGCGGTCTGTGATTTCGTCGCGGGCATGACCGACCGGTACGCGGTCAGCACGTTTGAATCGTTCTTCGTGCCGAAATCCTGGATGTATTGAGAAACGGAAAAGCAAGCGGGAGGTGAGGATATGGCGATCAGCGAGGAATTTTTGTCCCAGCTGCGGGACAGAACGGATATAGAGGATCTCCTGTCCTCCTATATGTCGCTCAAGCGGCGCGGCAAGAACCTCGTCGGACTGTGTCCGTTTCACAGCGAAAAAACGCCGTCCTTCACGGTCTATCCGGAGAACGGCTCGTTTTATTGTTTCGGCTGCGGCGCGGGCGGCGACGTCATCACGTTCGTGCGCCGCATGGAAAACCTCGATTACGTGGAGGCGGTCAAGTTCCTCGCCCAGCGCGCGGGACTGCGCATGCCCGAGGACGGTTTTGACGACACGCTCTCCAAGCGTCGCCAGCGCATCCTTGCGGCGAACCGCGAGGCGGCAAAGTTTTTCCACGCGCAGCTTCTGCGGCCGGAGAACCGCGAGGCGCTCGCGTACTTTACCGAAAACCGCCGCCTGTCCATGCAGACCGTCCGTCATTTCGGGCTCGGCTACGCACCGAACCGCTGGGACGCGCTGCTGCGTCATATGCAGTCGCTCGGCTTCTCACAGTCGGAGCTTGCGGACGCCAATCTCGTGTGGCGGAGCTCGAAAAACGAAAACCACTTCTTCGACGCGTTCCGCAACCGCGTGATGATCCCGATCATCGACATCCGCGGCAACGTGATCGCGTTCGGCGGGCGCGTGCTGGACGACTCCAAACCGAAGTATATCAACACGTCCGACACGCTCGTATACAAAAAGAGCCGCGAGGTCTTTGCGCTCAACTTCGCCAAGAATTCCGGCGAACGCCGTCTGATCCTCTGCGAAGGATACATGGACGTGATCGCGCTGCATCAGGCGGATTTCCCGTTTGCCGTCGCCGGATGCGGCACGGCGCTGACGCAGGAGCAGGCGCGGCTTCTCTCGCGCTATGCCGACGAGGTCATCCTGTCCTACGACGCGGACGAGGCCGGGCAGAAGGCGCTGCAGAAGGCGATCGGCATCTTTTCCGCCATCGGCATGAAGGTCAAGGTGCTCAAGCTCTCCGGCGGCAAGGACCCCGACGAGATCCTGCGCAAATACGGCAGGGAGCGTTTCGCCGCACTGCTGGACGGCGCCGCGAACGATATCGAATACCGCATCCTTGCCGAGCGCGAAAAGGTCGATCTGACGACCGACGACGGCAAGGTCCGCTTCCTGAAGGCCGTTTCGGAGTATCTGGCGCAGCTGGAGAATCCGATCGAGGTCGACGTGTACACGTCGCGTCTGGCGGACGAGCTGTCGGTCGACAAGACGGCGCTTTCGTCGCAGATCGAGCAGACGCGCTACCGTCTCAAAAAGCAGCGAAAGCGCACGCAGATGGACGAGCTGACCAAGTCGCTCACGCCGCAGCGCGACGCGCTCAATCCCGAAATGACGCGGCATTACCGCGCGGCAAAGGCGGAGGAAGCGATCCTGACGCTGCTGATGAACAACAACGATTTCATCCCGGCCGTGCAGGACGGACTGCGCGAGGACAGCTTCGTCACGTCGTTCCACCGCCACGTGTTCGCGCGCATGATGCTCTGCTGGCGGGAGAGCGGCGTTCTCGACATCCCGCATCTTTCCGCGTACTTCGATCCCGAGGAATTCGGACGCGTGACGCGCATTTTTATGAACCGCGCGTCGTACGCGAACACGCTCGACGAGTGCCGCGAGTGCATCCGCACGCTCGACGAGGAACGCGAAAAGAGCCGCGAGACCACGCCCGAGCTCGGGGACGACGATTCGTTTTTAAAGAGTTTTCAATCTATGAAAGAAAAAAAGCAATAAATAATTTTTTTGTGAGGTGTGTATGGAAGGTTCGGAGAAAAAGACGGCTGTCAGCCGTCTGCTGGAAAAGGGCAAACAGGTCGGCAAGCTGACCACGCAGGAGATCGACGCCGCCATCGTGGAAATGATGATCGACATCGAGGAGCTGGACAAGCTGTACGAGACGATCGAGAGCGAACACATCGAGATCATCGACAATCTGGAAGAGGATCTGCAGTTCGACAGCGTCGACTTTGACGTGGACGCCGCGCACATGGATGATTCCCCGGCGTCGCCCGAAAACAAAAACGCCGCGCTGGACGATCCGGTCAAGGTGTATCTCAAGGAGATCGGCCGCGTGCCGCTGCTGACGCCGGAGGAGGAGATCGAGCTCGCCATCCGCGTGGCAGAGGACGACACCGCCGCCAAGCAGCGTCTGGCGGAGGCAAACCTGCGCCTGGTCGTCAGCATCGCCAAGCGCTACATGGGCAGAGGTCTGCAGTTCCTCGATCTCATCCAGGAGGGCAATCTCGGTCTTTTGAAAGCCGTGGACAAGTTCGATTATGCCAAGGGCTTCAAGTTCTCGACCTACGCCACGTGGTGGATCCGTCAGGCCATCACGCGCGCGATCGCCGATCAGGCGCGCACCATCCGCATCCCGGTGCACATGGTCGAGACGATCAACCGCGTCAAGAAAACGTCCAACCTGCTGCTCAACGAGCTCGGACGCGATCCGACCGCCGCGGAGATCGCGGAGCGTCTGAATCTGTCCGAGGAGCGCGTCAAGGAGATCCAGCGCGTTTCGGTCGACCCGATCTCGCTCGAAACGCCGATCGGCGAGGAGGACGACAGCCACCTCGGCGACTTTATCCCCGACGACGATTCGCCGTCTCCGGAGGAGTCCGCGCTCAAGCAGTTCCAGAAAGAACAGATCCAGAAGGTGCTCGAAACGCTCACGCCGCGTGAAGCCAAGGTGCTGACGCTGCGTTTCGGTCTCAACGGCACGCGCGCGCATACGCTCGAGGAAGTCGGCGGCATGCTGAACGTGACGCGTGAACGCGTGCGCCAGATCGAATGCAAGGCGCTGCGCAAGCTCCGCCATCCGAGCCGTTCCAAGTATCTGGCATAAACGCGTTCGATTCGGATATCGTAACGATATAGACGGAGGTTTATGAAGGGCATATGGAAGGTGTCGAAAAAAAGACGTCTATCAAGCAGCTGCTGGAAAAGGGTAAAGCGACCGGCAAGCTGACGACGCAGGAGATCGACGCGGCCATCGTCGAGATGGTGATCGATATCGAAGAGCTGGACAAGCTGTACGAGACGATCGAGAGCCATCACATTGAGATCATCGACAACATCGAAGAAGACCTGAGCTATGATACGATCAACTTTGACATTGACGTCGGAAAAAACGACGACGTCAGCGTCTCGACGGAGGAAAAGAACGCTTCTCTGGACGACCCGGTCAAGGTGTATCTCAAGGAGATCGGCAAAGTCCCGCTTTTGACGGCGGAGGAGGAGATCGAGCTGGCGATCCGCATTGCGCAGGACGATCCCGCCGCGAAAAAGCGTCTGGCGGAGGCGAATCTGCGTCTGGTCGTCAGCATCGCCAAGCGGTACGTCGGCAGAGGCATGCAGTTCCTCGATCTGATCCAGGAGGGCAACCTCGGTCTGATCAAAGCGGTGGACAAGTTCGATTATACCAAGGGCTTCAAGTTTTCGACCTACGCGACGTGGTGGATTCGACAGGCCATCACGCGCGCGATCGCCGATCAGGCGCGCACCATCCGCATCCCGGTGCACATGGTCGAAACGATCAACCGCGTCAAAAAGACGAACAGCCTGCTGCTGCACGAGAACGGCCGCGAGCCGACGGCGGAGGAGATCGCCGAGCGGCTGCAGATGCCGGTCGACAAGGTGCGCGAGATCATCCGCGTCGCGCAGGAACCCGTTTCGCTCGAAACGCCGATCGGCGAGGAGGAGGACAGCCATCTGGGTGACTTCATCCCCGACGATGACGCGCCCGCGCCCGCCGATGCGGCGTCGATGCTGCTTCTGAAGGAGCAGATCGAAAAGGTGCTCGGCACGCTCACGCCGCGCGAGGCGAAGGTGCTGGCGCTGCGTTTCGGTCTGGAGGACGGCCATTCGCACACGCTCGAGGAAGTCGGCAAGGAGTTCAACGTCACGCGCGAGCGCATCCGCCAGATCGAGGCGAAGGCGCTGCGCAAACTGCGCCACCCCAGCCGCAGCAAACAGCTCAAAGACTATTTGGAATAAACAGGAGAAAAAACATGAGAAAAGAACTTGCGAAACAGTATGATCCGAAAAACGTGGAGGATCGCATTTACAAATTCTGGCTGGACGGAAAGTATTTCCATGCAAAGTGCGAGCCGGACAAGAAGCCGTATACCATCGTGATCCCGCCGCCCAACATCACCGGACAGCTGCACATGGGTCACGCGCTCGACAATACGCTGCAGGATATCCTGATCCGCTGGCGCAGAATGGAAGGGTACGACACCCTCTGGCTGCCCGGCACGGATCATGCATCCATCGCGACGGAGGCGAAGATCGTCGAAGCGATGAAGGCGGAGGGTCTGACGAAGGACGATCTCGGCCGCGAGGGCTTTTTGGAGCGCGCGTGGGAATGGAAACGCAAATTCGGCGGACGCATCGTCGAACAGCTCAAGAAGATGGGCTCCTCCTGCGACTGGGAGCGCGAGCGCTTCACGATGGACGAGGGCTGCAACAAGGCCGTGCGCGAAGTGTTTGTCAACCTGTACAACAAAGGGCTGATCTATCGCGGCGAGCGCATCATCAACTGGTGTCCGCACTGCCTGACGTCGATCTCCGACGCCGAGGTCGAATATGAGGAGCGCGACGGCTCCTTCTGGCACATCCGGTATCCGCTTGCCGACGGCAGCGGCTACGTGGAGCTTGCGACCACGCGCCCCGAGACGATGCTCGGCGACTCCGGCGTCGCGGTGCATCCCGACGACGAGCGCTACAAGGACATCGTCGGCAAGACGGTCATCCTGCCTCTGGTCGGCAGAGAGATCCCGATCGTCGCCGACAGCTACGTCGAGATGGATTTCGGCACCGGCGTCGTGAAGATGACGCCCGCGCACGACCCGAACGACTTCGAGGTCGGTCTGCGGCACGATCTGGAGGTCATCAACGTCATGACCGACGACGCGCACATGAACGAAAACGCCGGCAAATACTGCGGCATGACGGCGCTCGAGTGCCGCAAGGCCGTCGTGAAAGAGCTGGAGGAGCAGGGCTTCCTCATCAAGGTCGAACCGCTCAAGCACAACGTCGGCGTGTGCTACCGCTGCCACTCTACGGTCGAGCCGCGCGTGTCCAAGCAGTGGTTCGTCAAGATGCAGCCGCTGGCCGGTCCCGCGATCGACATCGTGAAAAACGGCACGGTCAAGTTCGTTCCCGAACGCTTTGACAAAACGTATTATCACTGGATGGAGAACATCAAGGACTGGTGCATCTCCCGTCAGCTCTGGTGGGGTCACCGGATCCCGGCCTGGTACTGCGACGACTGCGGCGAAGTGGTCGTCAGCAAGGAACCCGTCGACGTCTGCCCGAAGTGCGGCGCGAAGCTGCGTCAGGACCCCGACACGCTCGATACGTGGTTCTCGTCGGCGCTCTGGCCGTTCTCGACGCTCGGCTGGCCGGACGATACGCCGGAGCTGTGCCACTACTATCCCACGAACACGCTCGTGACCGGTTACGACATCATCTTCTTCTGGGTCGCGCGCATGATCTTCTCCGCGTGCGAACATACCGGCAAGGAGCCGTTCAGCACCGTGTTCATCCACGGCATCGTTCGCGACGAGCTGGGCAGAAAGATGTCCAAATCGCTCGGCAACGGCATCGACCCGCTCGAGGTCATCGACCGTTACGGCGCGGACGCTTTGCGCTTCACGCTCGCGACCGGCAACAGCCCCGGAAACGATATGCGCTATTCCGAAAAGAAGGTCGAAGCCAGCCGCAACTTTGCCAATAAGCTGTGGAACGCGGCGCGCTTCATCCTGATGAATCTCAGCGAGGATACCGCACCGGCGCACGTTCCCGCTGACCTCGCACCCGAGGACAAGTGGATCATCAGCCGCCTGAATACGCTCACGCGCGAGGTGACGGAGAACCTTGAGCGCTTCGAGCTCGGCATCGCCGTGCAGAAGCTGTACGATTTCATCTGGGACGTGTTCTGCGACTGGTACATCGAGCTTGCGAAGATCCGTCTGCAGGCGGGCGGCGTCGGCGCCAAGACCGCCGGCGACGTGCTGGTCTATGTCATGACCGGCATCCTCAAGCTCCTGCATCCGTTCATGCCGTTCATCACCGAGGAGATCTGGCAGGCGATCCCGCACGAGGGCGAGACCATCATGACGTCCGCGTGGCCGGAGTACGACGAAGCGCTGTCCTTCGCGGCCGAAGAATCCGTGATGGAGCGCATCATGGAAGTCGTCCGCGCGGTGCGCAACCGCAGAGCGGAAATGAACGTCCCGCCCGCGAAGAAGGCGAAGCTGTACATCGCGGCAAACGATACGGATGTATTCGCCGCCGCTTCGACGATCTTCATGAAGCTGGCAGGCGCGTCCGAGGTAGAGGTCGGCACGTCGTTCTCGCTGGACGGCGCGGTCAATATCGTGACGCACGACGCGAAGGTCTACATCCCGATGGGCGACCTGGTGGACTTCGAGGCGGAGCGCGCGCGCCTGAACAAGGAGCTCGCAAAGGCGAAGGACGACCTTGCCTACATCGGCAAGAAGCTGAACAATCCTTCGTTCGTCGAAAAGGCGCCCGCGGCGGTCGTGCAGATGCAGCGCGACGGCGCCGCCAAGCTCGAAGAGAAGATCAAAATGCTGGAGGAAAGCCTTGCAAAGCTCGGTTGACGCTCGGTACGAAGAAACGCTTCGATATATTCATGCATTGGAAAGATTCGGCGTAAAGCCGGGTCTTTCCCGCATTGCGGCGCTTTGCCGCGCGCTCGGCGATCCGCAGAAGCACCTTCGCTTTATCCACGTCGCCGGCACGAACGGCAAGGGCTCGACGAGCACGATGCTCGCGAATATCTGCAAAGCGGCCGGATATAAGACGGGACTGTACGTGTCGCCGTACGTGCTCGACTTCCGCGAGCGCATCCAGATAGACGGCGAAATGATCCCGAAGCAGCGGCTCGTGCAGGTGGTGGAGCGCGTGCGGGAAGCCGCCGGAACGCTGCCGGACGACGACCGCCCGACGGAGTTCGAGCTCATCACGGCTGCCGCGCTGCTGTATTACCGGGAGGAAAACTGCGGCGTGGTCGTACTCGAAACGGGACTCGGCGGACGACTCGACGCGACGAACGTCATCGACTGTCC
>CADAGA010000047.1 GCA_902787275.1 Oscillospiraceae bacterium
CAACGTTTCCGGTCCGCGCCGTACGGCGGGAGCGGGAGATGGCGAGTCCACGACGATTCCGACCGTGAAGTATTACGCCGGAGACGTCATCGATGCGCAGACGGTCAATTCGTTCTACGCTGAAGTCGGTGCCGGCGAAGCTTACACGCTTTACGCGGTGTGGAAAAAGACGCTGACCGCGACGTTTACGGACTACAACAGCGGAGCCGAGCGCACGCGCGAGGAGACGGTCGACGTCTACAACGGTGACGACGGCACGATCTCCACGGAAACGATCACGCAGGGCACGCATTCCGGCTGGACGCGCGCCGGCTGGACGACGCTTCGGCAAAAAGGTGCGTCCGGCAGTGCGCTGCCGAGCGAGATCGAGATGGACTCCGACGACAACCTGTTCGATATCGACACGTGGTATGCTTCGCCATCCGGCACGAACGGCGGCAGCCAGGCGATGACGTACACCGCAAACAGCGAGACGCTGACATCCGTCGGAACGTCCCGCGACGTCATGTCGAAGTATAATTCGAGTAATCTTCTCACTGAAAACTTCAATCGCATCGAAGTTAATCCGTATAAGACGTATACACTCGGTGTCGATTATGCTGCCTCGGCTAACGTCAGACGCGAGCGGCAATTC
This sequence comes from Oscillospiraceae bacterium, assembly GCA_902787275.1. GTDB lineage: Bacteria > Bacillota > Clostridia > Oscillospirales > Acutalibacteraceae > UBA1425. Next base: position 635 of record CADAGA010000047.1, read on the forward strand.
CCTTGCGACGTGCTGGCTCTTCCAGGGAACGAGCAGCGCAAACGGCGATCCGCACCGCGGCGGCGATCATTTCGGCCAGTCGACGGGTCTGACGGATTTCAAGCATGAAGATATTGAGATCTGCCCGATGACCTTTGAGAGCAGCTATCTCGGGTCGTTTACCGAAGCACAGCGCGCAAGCGTCAAGTATATCGTGCTCAGCTTCGGCAATTATTCGGACGGTTCCGTTTCCTCCGGCAGCACGTCCACGGTCATTTACCGCAACGTGACCTTCACCGAAAACGTTGCATACTACGGCGTGTACCGCCAGGCTGTTTCGCTCAGCTACGACCAGAATCTGACGGGAACCGTTCAGAATATGCCGACGAATCCCGCATCGCAGAACCGCGTTGCAAACAGCGCGCTCGGTTTTGGAGCGAATGACGTGCAGAATCCGACTTTCACGCTCAGCAGCAATACGCTGACTGCGGACGGCTACACGTATCAGGGCTGGAACACCAATCCGGATGCAACGACGGGCACGATCGGCGACTCCGTGACGCTCTCCGCATCCACGACCTACTATGCGATCTGGACGGCGAACAATTTCTATATCGCCTTCGATAAGAACGGCGTCGGCACGGATGCCAATATGCCCGCGGCGATCACTGCATCCTATAATACGGCGACCTCCAACCTGCCCGCTCCGACCGCGACGACCGTTGACGGCTGGTCGTTCCGTGGCTGGGCTGTTTCCGGTGCACTGACCACAGTTGCTTACGCGGCCAATACGCCGATCCCTGCTGCCGACACCATCGGACTTTATAACGCGGCCGGCGGCGAAGGGGAGACGTACACGCTCTACGCCGTGTGGCAGAAGACGATTACGGCCACGTTCGTCGATTACATGAACGGTGCGCAGCGCACGACGTCGGTCAGCGAGGTCGTTTACAACGGCGCGAGTGCATCGATTGCGTCAAGCCGCATTCCGGCGCAGGGCACGCACGACGGATGGACGTCCGCCGGATGGACGACGTCGCAGCTCAAGGGCGCGACCGGCAGTGCCGTTTCCGATCTGACACTCAACGCGGACGTCACGTACTATGGCGTGTATACCAAGTCGATCACAATTCTTTACGATCCCAATACAGACGATACAAGCGTAGCCGGCATGCCGGCGTCTGCGACGACGCAGACCCGGTACGCGAACAGCTATCTCGGCTTTGCGGCGGCGAATACGCAGAATCCTACGTTCACCGTGTCGACCGCTCAGCCGACAAGAACCGGTTATCAGTTCCTCGGCTGGACAGACGTGCAGGGCGGAGCGAGTGCCAATACGTCCGGCAGCATTGAACTGACCGAGACGAAGACGCTTTATGCGGTCTGGCAGCTTTCGGAATACAAGCTTACGGTGTATGCAACCGTCGGCGGCAGTGTTGGCGGACGATTCATCTCCGGCAGCGGCTTCTCGAATATTTCTGTCGCGGCGCAGGATAGTCAGGAATACACCGTTCTGTTTGATTATCTCGTATTTGACCTTGTTCCGACCGCTGCTGCGGGCTACACGTTCTCCGGCTGGACGACGACCGGCAGCCTGACGCTGTCGTCCGCGGACAGCACTTCAACAAGTCTTTCGTTCAACATGCCTGCCGGTGATGCGTCGCTGACGGCGAACTTCACACCGAATCCTTACACCATCACCTATAATCACGGCGATGGTGCCACCGGCAACGCCAAAGTGCAGAATTGCACATATGATCAGAATGTGACGCTCTACACGAACGGAACGACGGCGGCTGCAACGGTGACGGCGTTCGCCAAGACGGGATACACGTTCAGCTGCTGGAACGCCGCATCCGACGGCTCCGGCTCGACCGATTATGCAGCCGGCGCCACGCTGACCGCGCCGAACTTCGCCACAAGCGGCAACTTTAACCTCTATGCGAAGTGGGTGCAGAATTCGTATACGATCACGTATGTGCTTGTGAGCGGCACGCACGGCAGCCACCATCCGAACAGCGCGACGTTCGATGAAGCGTTTTACGTCTCTGCTCCGACGAAGAACGGTTATGATTTCGATGGCTGGACTGTCTCGTCCGGACTCGATTCTTCGACCGCAAAATGGGGATCTTCATCCAACCCGCAGACCGCTCTGACAAGCGCACAGACATATTGTAAAAACGGCGCAACGGGTGACGTCTATTTCCTGAATCTTTCTTCGACAGACGGCGCTACTGTTACGCTGACGGCTCAGTGGACGCCGAAGAACTATCATCTTCTGTTCGACTCCAATAAAAATGACAGCGTGACCTACGATGCCGGCAACAAGGCTTACGACGCGCAGATCACGATGCCCGACGAAACTGTGCTGAACCATGCATATCCCGGCTATTCGTTCCTGCACTGGGTCTCCAGCTCTGACGGTGTACAATACGCCGCGAACAGCACGTTTACGCTCGCCGGAACAACCTATGAAGGCAATGAGACGGTCGTCATGACGGCGCAGTGGGCTCCCAACAGCTACCGCATCGTCTATGATCTGAACGGCAGCTCCTACGCGGTGAGCGACCTTGCGTATATCGTTGATCCGGACGTCGGCGCGTGGAATTGGAAGGCAGCCGAATCTGATCTGCTTTCCATGGATTCTGCCGATGCTACGGTTACGCTACACGGTGCGTACTCGGACGAAGGTACAGGCATCGGTTCCTGCTTCTATCTGAACAAGCCGGACGAAGTACGCTTCGGTCTCGGCTGGGCATACACGCCTACGACGAGTACGGAGAATATGATCCCATTTGCGCAGGTCACCTCAATCGATGATATCCCTGCCGCGGTTCTGCAGAGCGCAACGCCGGTCGCGGGAGAGACGCACGTGTTTGAAATCCGTCTCTATATGGTTTGGAGTGCGAACTACAAACCGCTTGAAAACAAACTCTCTGAATTCCAGAGCGCATACATGACGTTCGCTCAGAACGCCTCGACGCTGCGCGGTACGCAGTATGGTGCGACGGATCTGCCGGTCTATACGGATGCACCGACGTTCGCCATGCTGCCTGCGATCGCGTCGATCGATGCAGCTTACAAGGCGGGCGGCGCGCGTGCGAGAGAGCTCTATCCCAACATCAACGATCCGCATCACGGCAAGTACACGTGGGTTGCCGGCGGCATGACCAGCGTCAACACCGCCGATTGGATCGGTCTGAATAACAGCGATGCAAACGACTTCACCGCCGGTTCGCTGAACGTGGTTAACAACAATTACCGAGCCATTCTGGAACAGGTGATCATTGATCCCTGCAACCAGTATAACGCGAATACTTCACAAGGAAAGATCCTGCCGCAGTCGAGTCAGACCGTGCTGACACAGTCTGTCAACCGTCTGGATGAAGCGCTGAATGCATCGAGCATCAGCGCCGGTACGGGCTATCTTCTGAGTGCGCTGCGACTGAAGGACGTTGATCTTGACTATCGCTTGAGCGACGCGGAAATGGCTGCGTTCAACGTTGACGGCAATAACGACGGTGTTCCTGACAACGGCATTGATTTCGGCGCTTCGTGCGAGACCGCTGCGGGCGGCGGAATCAGTTACCAGCCTGACAGCGAAACATCTGACTTCCTGCATGACGCGTTCGGTGAGACGCTTTCCGCAATGTATCCGCCGTGCGAGACGGTCGTGCGCGCCGATAACGAGCAGGGTCACCACAGCTTCAATGATTTGCTTGAAGCGGGCAACAGCGTGCTCGGCAAGGCGAACGTAATCTTCGCGCAGTTCGGATTCGACCCGACGCAGACGAGGAATCCTTCCGCAAACTACTTCACGAGCGGCAACATCGATTCCAACGGCTTTACGATCAACAACAACTGCATTTACACCACTGAGTCTGTCTGCAGGCTGTTCGATCTGATCTACGGTCAGGACAGCGGAAACGGCACGTATGAATCCGCGATGCTTGACAGTATTAACACGGGCAACGTCGCGCTGTATTACCAGGTCAAGGATATTCTCGGCAGCGGCGCGAGGACCATTCTGCGCAAACCCAGTCAGGAAAAACTGAACCGTATCGTGACCATGATGGTCTACGGGTACCACAGCCTCGAGCTGAAAAACGCGGATTACTCCGAGTTTGCCGGTTTGTTTGAGGAATACTTCTGGGCGACGTGGGGAACAGCGCTTCAGTCGGCCGGCTATTCAAAGTCGAACATGCTGACTACGTATCAGGGATTCTTCACGACCGAAAGCTACAATGCACTCGCGGCATATATGGAGGAATACTTCACCGCGCCTGAACAGCTTATGCCCAACGGCGACGGCGCACGCAATGCGGTCACCAATAAGAGAACCACGTTCCCGTATTACAAGATCGTGGAGCAGAACAAGGTCAACGGTAAAAATCCGATCGACGGTAACGTACGCACCTATCGAAATACTTCCATTAACGAAAACGACGTTGATTTGACGGACTTCCAGTACGCAGACGGCACGCTTTGTGCGGAATACTGCGATCTGATCGACGCACTCGTTCCTGCGCCTGCGAATTACAACTCCATCTTCCAGGTGATCGCAGGCAATGCGCGCAGAGTGTACGATTCCAACACATTTACAGTCGATCCGCGCGAGTATCCGGACGATTCGGCCCGAGCCGCGTTCTATCCGTCGACGTATGCAAACTGGTATGCACTGTACGCCAATGAGAACGCATGGGAAGGCACGGTCGAGATCGATCCCGAAACGCACGAGACCAAACCGCTGTTCGACACCAACTGGCTCTATCACTACTATGCGGAAGACTCGGTCAACGCACTCAGGTACGTGCTTTACGGAAATGAGGACGGTACGATCGAAGGCTTCGATTGGCAGCTCGACAAGATGCATCAGGTCGAGATCGACACGACGATCCGTGCGGCCGTTCAGCAGAAGTTTAACGAACTGACGCCGAAGTCTTACGCATTCTATTTCTACTACGGTCTGCCGAATAACAACTCCAAGTTCGTTGACATCGACGACTACGATTCCAACGGCGTGGATATGCCGTATCGTTTCGGTATGACGTTCGTGTCGCCGGCGCTCACGCCGGATGCGAGCCTGTCCTCCGGCAAAACCTTCTACGGCTGGTTTACGAAGCGCAACGACACCACGCACTGCGTTTCCGATCCGGGGAATATCTATATCGTGAATCTGCCGATCGACGAGACGCTGCTGGATACGTGGGTGAACGCCGGCAAGGCTGAGGTTTCCTCCGAGGACGGCGTAGTGTATAAGGTCAATCTGTACGGCGGATGGGTCGAAAACGTCACGCTGGAGGTCGATCTGGACGGCGGCAGCGCGACGATGACGCCGACGGATGAAAACGGCGCCGTAAAGACGGCTGTTTCCGTCACGGATACCGCAAGACCGACCTATAATTACGGCTGGACGCTGACCTTCTCCGGCATGGCGAAGACCGGGTACACGTTCAGCGGCTGGAATTTCCAGATGGGAAGCAGCAACCAGGAATCCTCTATGGTGGGCAACGTTTATACGTTCGGTTACTACACCGGTTCGACGAAGACGAACGACACGCTCGCAGCGGTATGGACGCCGATCACTTACACCGTGACGTATCATGCGAACGCCGCAGATGCGACCGGAACGATGGCGCCGCAGACGTTGACCTATGATACGCAGGCGACGCTGACGCCTAATGCGTTCAGCCGCACCGGCTACGTCTTCGACTACTGGACGACAGACGCTGCCGGAAACGGGACGCAGTATGACGACGAAGACACCGTGCTGAATCTCGCGTCCGTGCAGGACGGCAACGTCGATCTGTACGTGCGTTGGAAGGTCGCCGACTTTACCCTGACGTTCAACGCTGCCGCGAACGGCGGCACGTGGCAGGGATGGCAGACCGCGACAGCGAACACAGATACGCTGACAAAGACGATCCGCTATCAGGAAACGTTCGGAACTGCGATCACCGACGGCAAAACGTGGCCGAACGATCCGATCAAGGCTGTCACAGTCGCGGACGGCATCACGATCTACGCGGCGTTTGAAGGATGGTACACACAAGACGGCGCGACGCCGATTCTTGCGAGCACTCCTGTTAGCGACAGGGGCAACGTTGAGCTGTTCGCAAGATTTGAAAACGTCAATATGCCGGCAGTTAAGACGCAGATCCAGACCGTGCTTGAGGAAATGGACGCCAACCATTACACGCTGGATTCCATGCAGGCTGTCGATCAGGCGATCGGTGATATCCTTGCGATCGATCCGAGTGTCGGTATCACGCAGGCGGATAAAGCTGCGCTGGATGCTGCGGTTGCCGCGCTTGAGCCTGCAAATAATGCTGCGGACGGCGATACGACTGCGCCGGTCATGACGGTTTATGAGAATAAGAAAGTGCTCAGCGACGCAGTAGAAAGCGGTGCGTTTGTGGGCGATACGAGCTACATTCTCGACGAGAACAGCACTGCAGGCGAGATCAGTTTTGTATATCCGGGCAAGTGCTACTACACCTATCACTGCTACACGAACAGCACGTCGCCGGCGATCATGCTCAATGCAAATGACGTCGCAGGTACGAGCCGCCGTGTGTCCTACCCGACGACCTTCTCCGGAACGAATGTCAGCGGTATCGTGAACAGCGGCTGGATGAACTATACCTACGATTCCGCTGAAAACAACCTGACCGGAAGAAACGCGGATTACGTTATCATGAACCGCTCGGTCGACAATCCGTACCGAAACGATCTTGAATACTTCGGCAGAGATTTCTCCAAGGGTATTTATAAAGACTCGGATGACGACGGATACGAGTTCTACACACACGAGCAGTATGTGCTGTTGAAACCGCAGTTTGTTGCAAATGGCGGCAAGCAGTTTGCCCTCTATACCTTTGAGGTTCGTGATGACTCCTACAATAACGTGCAGAATGTCAACGGCGATCTTGTTGCCTCTGGTCTTCCGGGCAACAGAGCGAAGCTGGCGGGTGCTGAGAACTTCGGAGATTATGCGACGGTCGGCGCCGACCTTTCCACGTCGCCCTATGAACCCGTTACCCCGGTGAATACCGTGACGATTTATGTGGAGTACAACAATACGATGTACGACGGCCGCTCCGATGCGGGCGGACAGGTGGCGACAAACGGCGTTGGTACTTACAGCTCGACCGGCGCTCTGGAAGTGTACAACGGCTTCCACGAGAACGGATACGACAACAACAAGTGGGTCAATGTGGACTACCTGTACCGTAACGCAGCAGGTGCTGCGAACGGCGACTTTATCTATCCGCAGTCGATCACAAACGGTTCGTATGAATTGTACGTTGCAAACGATCCGGTGTTCGGACAGAACGATTTCGGTTCCTTCTACTACCTGATGCACCGCGACGATCCTGCGGTTACCGCTTACTGGAACGCCTATGACGATTATCTTGCAAAGAATGAGAATGATCTTCATGGAGCCAGAGTAGCGGGTGCTAACGCTGCACTCGGTCTTGCTGAGGAAAAGGTCATCGAGGATATGAAGGATGATGCGGTTCGCAGCAAGACGGACAATACGTGGTCGCAGGCGGCTGAGGTTCAGAACGGCGACTATATTTACTGGCCGTATACCGGTTCCACAAGGTGGTCAACCCAGTTCTACGCTGCGGCGCGCACGAGAGAAGATACGCTTGTTTTCGTCCACGTTTACGACAGATGGGGCAATCATTACACGAACATCCTGCAGCGTGACATCCAGGATACGAAGGAAGCTGTTGCAGCGATGCTGTCGAGAGGCAACGTCGTCGTCAACGAATTGGGCGGCAGCGGTATCCAGAACATCACGATCAGCGAGCTGAACTCGCAGAAGCCTGTCGGCGTTTCCGGTATGACGGATGATGACGAATGGAACGTTGTGAACAATCAGTTCACGATCACCGGTCTGCCGCAGGGCAGTAACAATTATTGTTACACTATGACGATCACGGATAATGCAGGCAGTGAACACGTCAGCAATTTCCAGGCTGCTTCCGACGGCAGCGTGATCGTGACGGTCAACGATGAGAACATGGGCGACAGCTACGCCGCGGCTGCGTCGGCTCCGGCACCGCAGTCATTGAACTCCGGTGCTGTGAACGGCATCGGCATTGGAGAGATCGATGAATCGCCGCTGACGACGATGGCGGTCGAAGAAGTGCAGCCGGACGTGATCGCGGTGAACTCGATTGAAGAGGCGCAGATAAACGGCTCGTCCGACGAGGAGGAACGCCCTGATCTCTATTCGTTCTCGCTTAACGAAATCTACACGGTGAACCTGTTCGCGGATGCAACGAGAGATTACGCGATGACGCTTAAGAGCACTGCGGGCGGTATCGTGAAAGCGTATGTCAACGGAACGTTTGCACCTGCAAAGGCGGGCAAGGTGACGATTCCTTCCGGTTCGCAGGTACAGATCCGTGTGTCGTCCAGGACCGGCTACATGCTGACTGACCTGACGATGGAGTACGCGGACGGCAGGATCGTTGATCTTGTGGGCGCGTACAACGCGGAGATCAATGACGACGTGATCGTTCGTGCGTTCTTCGCCGAGACGGATGATCTGCTGACCGTTCAGGTTGAAAACGGTAAGGTGAGTGCGAAGCAGCTGCTTCAGGTTAAACCGTACAGTCGTGTGACAGCAGTAGCCGAACAGGCGCCGGAGGGCAAGGTGTTTGCATTCTGGTCACAGGACGGCGCGGACGACGTGCCGGTCAGCTATGACGAGATCTACACGTTTATCGTGACGAGCGACGTCAGACTTAAGGCGAACTATGCCGACGCACCTGCCGAGCAGGTCGCTGCGGTCGCAATGGACGCTGCTAATCCGACGCACGTTTCTGTGGTCAACGGTATGTACACGCTGTCCTACAGCGGCAAGATCACGGTTCCGGATGGTGCGCAGATCGAGGAATTCGGTCTGGTGCTGACGAATCAGGACAGCGAGAGCTGCAGCGACGGCGATCTGCGCATCGGCGGCAAAGTGAACGGTGTAAACGTTGCGAAGCTGACCGGTCAGACGCTGACAGAAGAAGGCCAGTGCAAGATCAACGTGAATAACGTTAAAGGCGGGCAGACGAGAACGGGCAGACTGTATCTGACCGTCCGATTGGCGGACGGTTCGTCGCAGACCTTCTATTCGAGCACGTGGTCTGAACTGAATACGCCTGAAGGATGAACTGAATCATTACAAAGACAGCCCCCGAGCAAATCGCTCGGGGGCTTTTATCATCCGATTCGGATTACAAAAGAATCGTGTAGTTCGCGGCAGGAAGTCCGTCGTTGTGCAGCAGCGGGAGCAGAACGGATGAAATCGACTCGATACCGGCTGAACGCAGCTTTTTAGAAAACGGTTTCGACAAGTGGTCGAGCTTCTCAAATAATGCACTGGCGATGCGGTATTCCACGCTGTTTTTCGCAAGATCGGCGTCGCCGCGGTAGAGATTGGCGACCATGCCGATTGCAAACGGCACGACTTTCTTTTCTCTTAAAGGCTCAATCTCTGCTTTGGACACGTTGTTTTTGCGCTTTGTCCAGCGCCAGACCTTGCCGAACGTCAGGTGATTGACGTATTTTGCGGCGGGGCGTATGATCCGGCGAAGCTTCGCGGACTTATCCGGACGCAGGCTGAAACCGTTTGCCAGCTCCTGAAACTGCGGATAATCGTTTTCAGCGCTGTCGAGAATATCGCCGACCGTGCCGAGAAACTGCTTTTCCGTAAATGCCGACAATGTCATTCCGTCCGTATCAAGTCCGGGAACGTGTTCGACGGTCGACGTTTTGACGTCGATCTGTTGGTTGTCCGGATCGAAACGAACAATGCGGTAGTTCGGCGGGAATCCGACGACCGCAGAGGTGGATATGTCGTAAAATGTGTTTCCGTTTTCCGAGGTAATGCTCGTGATGTTATGGATATGGCTGTGTCCGGTGAACATGCAGGGGACGCCGAGGTCTGCAAACTGCTTTGCACGTTCTTCGCCGTTTTCCAGAAGATCGCCCGCAGCGATCAGACGGTACAGCGGGGAAGGGGACAGCACGGGATGATGCGTCATAGCAAGAATGAATTGCCCGTTTCTTTTCGCCTCTTGCACCTGCTGTATGATCCAGTCGAAGCATTCTTCCGTAAATCCGGCGTGGTCATACCCTTTGTCGTCGTTTAAAGCGAGCAGACGGTATTCCGGCGTTAGATCGACAGCATAGCACATCGTCGGTTCATGCACGCTGACCGCTTCATTCATGCCGAATTCACGGTAGAAGCACCGTAAATCGTCGCGCCTGAACGCGGGTACGTCGACCTTGTGGTTATCTTTATCAAATCCGTAGGAGACGCCTTCGCCGCGATAATCGTGCGTCGCGGTC
>CADAGA010000048.1 GCA_902787275.1 Oscillospiraceae bacterium
AAAACATCAAAATCTCGTTTTCGATGCAGCGTGCCGCATATGTTGCCAGGCGCGCCCCTTTTGCGGGGTCAAACGTATCGACCGCTTTGATCAGACCGATCGTACCGATCGAGATGAGGTCGTCCTGGTTTTCGCAGGATGCGTAGTACTTCTTGATGATATGCGCCACAAGACGAAGGTTGTGCTCTATCAATTCATTTCGGCCGCCCGGATCGCCTTTCGCCATCCGTTCGATGGCTTCCTTTTCCTGTTTTGCCGTCAGCGTCGGCGGGAAGGAACCGGACGCGTTCAAATGCAGAACGAAAAACAAAAAACCGGAAAACAGTTGTTCCAACATAGTCAGCCCTCCAAAGCACATATAGAACAATATATGCTTCCGGGAAAGAAAGTGGAACCGGCTGTTTCCGGTCAAGAGAAGCGATCAATCCAGCGTAATGCGCAGAATGCGCGTACGCGTCAGGCAGTTTCCGTCGTCGGGACCGCCGCAGCAGTAGGACAGTAAAAACGTTTTCGCATCCAGAAAACACACGGCCGGATAGCAGTAACCGTGCGTCGGATCATCCTCAAGCACGATATACGCCGAAAAGTCCGTGCCGTTTTCGCTCGCCGCCATCACAAACGGCGTGCGTCCCGCGTCGATCCACGGCGCGGACGGGTCGATCCTGCCGTTGTATTCGGGGATCGGATTCCAGAACGCGTAGTATAATCCGGAATACGGATTGCGTCGGATGAGCATTGGCGACTCCGGCGCTGTGAAGCGCGACTGCATCGGCGTTGACCAGCTCTTGCCGCCGTCCGCGGAAATGCTCTCGTACTGAAATGCGCGATCGGTACGGAAGTATGCATATAAACGCGTATCCGGCAGCTCAACGACGCCCGGCTCCTGCAGCCCCGTTTCGGAGTAGCCGCGCTGAGGAAGAGCGAAATCGCGCGGCAGACGGTCCCATGTTACGCCGTCATCCGACGCAAACAGAACGGATCTCGCGTAGTATTCCGCTCCGACGTTTTCCGTAATTCTGTGCATCGCGGCAGGCACAAGCAGACGACCGTCCTTCGTTTTCTGAACGCGGCAGTTATTGACCACGTAATAGACGCCCTTCTTCGGCCGGATCACGGCAGTCGGATCGCCGAAGGACGATTCATCCTCCGTCGCTCGCCGCAGAAAATATGCAGATTCAGGCGAATACTTGCACAGATAAAACAGCGCAAGATTTCCGTCCGGCAGACGCGCAAACGAAACGCTCATCAGATTCTGCACGCCGTGATCTGCCGCACGCACCAGAAGCTCCGGCAGCGGATCGAACGTCCTTCCGCCGTCACGTGAACGCATTCCGGCAATATCGCACGGTGCGTCGTCCTCGTGATCCGCGCCGTGATACCGGCTGTACGCAAACAGAATATCGCCGTTTCTCAGCACGGCGAAGTCCCCTTCGCTGTTGCGCGGGTTATCTGCGCCGCGCGGCAGATCGCAGACAGTCTCGCGCGAACGGATAAGCGGTTTATTCATATGGTTTCCCTCTCTTTTAAAAAACGGCGAGGATAAACCCCCGCCGATCTTGCTTTACATACTCTCGATTTCCGTCATCAACGCGTCGACGACCTGATCTTCCGGCACCTTGCGGACGATCTGTCCCTTTTTGAACAGGAGCGCGCAGCCGTCGCCGCCGGCAATACCGACGTCCGCGGCCGACGCCTCGCCGGGTCCGTTTACCGCGCAGCCCATGACCGCGACCGTAATGGGTTTATGTACGTCCCGCAAACGCGTTTCGACTTCGTTCGCCAATCGGATCAGATCGATGCGCGTTCTGCCGCATGTCGGGCACGACACAAGCCGCGGCGTATCGCCCGCCAGATCGAGCGCGCGGAGAATATCCTGTCCGGATTCGACCTCGCGTACCGGGTCGTCCGTCAGCGAAACGCGGATCGTGTCGCCGATTCCGTCCGCAAGCAGCGAGCCGATGCCGACTGCCGATTTGAGCAGTCCCATCTTATAGGTGCCAGCTTCCGTCACGCCGAGATGCAGCGGATAATCGCAGCAGGCTGCGACCAGCCGATATGCTTCGATCATGCTGCGAACGTCCGAGGATTTGATCGAGAGCACGATATCCGTAAAGTCATGCGATTCAAGGATCCGTACATGACGCATGACGCTCTCCGCCATCGCCTGCGGTGTCGCACCGCCGAATTCTGCAAGGATCTCTTTTTCCACCGATCCGGAATTGACGCCGATGCGGATGGGGATCTGTCTCTCGCGGCACGCTTTCACGACAGCTTCCACGCGTGAAGCGTCGCCGATGTTTCCGGGATTGATGCGGATCTTGTCGACGCCCGCTGCGGCGCATTCGATCGCGAGCCGGTAATCAAAGTGGATATCCGCCACGATCGGCACGCGCACGGCTTCCTTCAGCGCAGAGATCAGGCGCACCGCTTCCATATCGGGAACGGCGGCACGAATGATCTGACAGCCCGCCTGTTCAAGCGCTTTTGCCTGCCGGACGCTTCGTTCGATCTCATGTGCGGGCACGTTCAGCATCGACTGGACGGAGATCGGCGCTCCGGCGCCGATGGTCACGCCGCCGACCTTGACCGCGCGGCTCATCCTGCGCGTACTCACAGCAGATCACCTCTTGACAGTTTCAATATATCCGAGAATGAGATCGCCAGCATCAGTCCGACCAGCAGAACGAGTCCCACCGCGTGGATCCACCCCTCATACTTGCGGTTGATCGGTTTGCGGAAGATCCCCTCGATCACCAGAAAGAACAGCCGTCCGCCGTCCAGCGCCGGGATCGGCAGAAGATTGAATATGCCGATATTGATCGTGATGAGCGCAAGAATCGTCAGAATCGGCGTCAGATCGGTTCGCGTCGTCTCCTGCGTAATCTGCGCGATCATGCCGACCGTTCCGATGGGGCCGGACAGATCCTTGAATCCGTATGTCCCCGTCACGAGGTCGAACAGACTGACCCAAACAATCCGACCGATTGAGATCGTCTCCAGAAATCCGTATCGCAACACAGACAAAAACGTCGGCGGCACGCCCACGATGATGAAATCGTAGACCATGGCCTCCTTTCCGTTTTCGAGCGTCTGCGTATCAAACCGAACGCCTTTCACCTCAACTTTTTTGCCGTCGCGCCTGACGATGAAATCGACACTGTTGTCCTTGTCGCGCGCGAGCAGGAAACCGATATCGTACTGCGAAAAAACGTGTCGGCCGTTGATCTCGCCGATCTGCGAGGATCAGATTGACGACTGCACCAGCAGCGACGATAATCATGCGCTGCCAAACCTTCTTTTTGAAGAAAGCGCGGTCGTCTTCGCTGTCGCCGTCCTCGCCTTCCATAGCACAGAAGCCGCCGATCGGCAAAAGGCGCAGCGAATACTCCGTCTCGCCCTTCTGTTTCTTCCAGATCGCAGGACCCATGCCGATAGCAAACTGGTTGACGCGCACGCCGAACAGCTTGGCAAACGCGAAATGTCCCAGCTCATGGGACGCGATTATAAAACCGAAAAAGACGATCGCAAACAGGATCGGCCAGACTTTACCCCAGCCGAGCGCCATGGTTGAGAAGAATTGCGACATGGTACACCTCACTTTCCGAAGCCGAGCACCGCTTGGCGCATCTGCGCGTCCAGAGATAAAACGTCGTCAAGCGTATATGTTTCCGTTTTCGGAGCCTCCGCCGACGCGCGTTCGACCAGCTCGGCGATTTCCAAAAAGCCGATCTCGCCGCGTCTGAACATCGCGTTCGCTTCCTCGTTGGCGGAGTTGACCGCTGCCGGTCTGAGCCCGCCTTCCAGTATAGCCGATCTGCAAAGATTTATGCAGGCGAAGGTTTCATAGTCGGGTTTCTCGAACGTCAGACTCCCGTACTCCTCGAGACGAAGCTGCCGCACGGGAGACGGGAAACGCTGCGGATACGTCAGCGCATACTGGATCGGGATACGCATATCCGGCACGCCGAGCTGCGCGATCACAGAGTTGTCGCAGAATTCCACAGCGGAATGCACGACGCTCTGCCGGTGCACGAGAATGTCGATCTGCTCCGGTGATACGCCGAACAGCCATACCGCCTCGATCAGTTCGAGTCCCTTATTCATCATCGTCGCGGAGTCGACCGTGATCTTTGCGCCCATGCTCCAGTTCGGGTGCTTCAGCGCGTCCGCGACCGTCACGTTTTCAAGCTCGGCGCGCGTGCGACCGAAGAACGGGCCGCCGGAAGCTGTCAGAAGGATCCGACGAATCTCCGCGTGATCCGCCGCGCCCTGCAGCGATTGAAAGATCGCAGAATGCTCGCTGTCCACCGGCAGGATCGTCACGCCTTTGTCCTGTGCGCGTCCCATCACGAGCTGTCCGCCCGCAACGAGCGTCTCCTTATTCGCCAGTGCAATCGTGCTTCCGGCGTCGATCGCGCACAAGGTCGGGCGCAGTCCCGCCATCCCGACGATGCTGTTAAGCACAAAATCCGTCTTTTGCGAAGCAGCAAAACAAACGCCCTCTTCGCCCGAAAGCACCTTTGTCGGCGTATCCTGCACGCGCACGCGCAGATCGGCCGCAGCGGATTCGTTGCGCATGGCTGCATAACGCGGTTTAAACGCGCGGATCTGCGCTTCCATCGTGTCAACGCTTTTGTCCGCCGTCAACGCAAAAATGCCGAAGCCCCGAAGCTGTGCGACTTCGAGGGCTTGCGTTCCGATCGACCCGGTCGAACCGAGTATCGTCAATGTTTTCGTTTCCATGGTATTCCTCAGTAATTTCGCAGAATCAGAAATGAAGACCTGCAGCGTCATAAATCAGCAGAAGTACGTACATCGCACCGATCACAAAAACGCCGCTGTCAAAGCGATCCATCACGCCGCCATTGCCTTCGCCCATGATGAAGCCGTAGTCTTTGATGCCGTAGTTGCGCTTGATCACGCTCGCCGACAAGTCGCCGAGCATACCGATCACCGAAAGGAATGCAGAGAGGATCGGCAGCAGCCAAAGCGGGAACAGCAGATGCTGGATCAGGCCGAAGCGGTACAGCAGATAGTAAACGCCGTAAATGATGAGATTGATGATGATATTGCCGACAACGCCGCCGATCGCGCCTTCCCAGGATTTCTTCGGGCTGATCTTCGGCGACATCTTGTGCTTTCCGAACTTGACGCCGGTGAAATAGGCCATTGCATCTGTTATCCATGCACAGATGAGCGCGAAAACCATCAGAAATGCGCGCGTCGATCTCGGCGCGTCCGGGAAGAAGTCGCGAATCTCGCAAAGGAGCGACATCACGTACGGCACAAGGAGTGACGAAACAAGCGCCATGGAAATATGTTCAAAGCGCGTCTCGTCGTACCTTGCGAGCATGAACAGCAGCAGCACGAACACATACACCAGCAGAATGCCGATGACCGGCACGGGCAGATACTGCGTCAGATCATACGTGAGTATAAAAGGCATACCGGCGGCAGGGAACGTCGTCAGCACGTAAACCGCCTTGTTCTTCACGCCGGTCGCGTGCAGCAGCTCGTAGTTCGCCAAAAGCGTAAAGCACGCGAGCGCCGTCGTAAAGACAGGTGTGAACATCAGCGCCACCATCGTGATTCCGAAAATAGCGGCGAGGATGCCGGTGATCACTTTTGTTTTCATAATAGAGAACCTTTTGCTCTCTGGAGCACCTTTCCGTTAAATACCGCCGAACCGACGGCTGCGGCGCGCAAAATCCTCGAGCGCACGATCAAAATCGTCGGTCGTGAAGTCCGGCCAGAGAACGTCCGAAAACCAGAATTCGGAGTATGCGGACTGCCACGTCAAAAAGTTGGACAGACGATACTCGCCGCTCGGACGGATGATAAGATCGGGATCGGGCTGACCGCGCGTATACAGCAGTTCGGCGATCGTCTGCTCGTTCACCGCGTCCGGCGAGAGCGCGCCGTCCCGCACACGGGAAGCGATCTCCCGCGCGGCATGAACGAGCTCGCTGCGCCCGCCGTAGTTGACCGCCACGTTGACGGTCGTGCGCCACGTTTCGGGGTTCTGGCTTTCCATATAATCCGCCAGAGCGCGGATATCCTCCGGCAACACGGTCAGATCACCAATGAAATGAAACCGGAATCCGCGTTTTTCGTTTTCCGCGCGTCTGTCCTCCGCCTCGTGCAGGAAGTCGCGGAACAGATCCATAATGACCGCGACCTCGCTCTCGGGGCGTTTCCAATTCTCGGTCGAGAACGCATAAAACGTCATATACGGGATGCCGATGTCTGAAGCATACGTACTGATGGTACGGAACACCTCTGCCCCGCGCCGATGTCCCTCGGTGCGCGGCAGTCCCCTTTTCTTTGCCCAGCGGCCGTTGCCGTCCATAATGACACCGACGTGCTGCGGCAGAAGTGATTTATCAATCATCAGATCTCCATGATTTCCTTTTCTTTTTCTGCGCAGACTTCGTCCACCTTCTTGATGAACTCGTCCGTCAGATCCTGCAGTTCTTCCTCGCCGTCGCGCAGATCGTCCTCCGTGATCTCGGAAGCCTTTTCCATCTTCTTGATCTTATCCATGGAATCTCTGCGGATAGAACGGACGGCGACCTTGGCGTCCTCTGCCGTCTTGCGCACTGTTTTCGCCAGATCCTTACGCTTTTCTTCCGTCAGCTGCGGGAAGATCAGACGGATCACACGACCGTCGTTCTGCGGATTGATGCCGATATCCGACGTCATAATCGCCTTTTCGATCGTGTGCAGCGTAGAAACGTCCCACGGCTGGATATTCAGGATGCGCGCTTCCGCAACGGAGATCGCCGCCATCTGGTTGATGGGCGTCGGCACGCCGTAGTAATCTACGCGGATCTTATCCAGAACCGCCGCGTTGGCGCGTCCGGCGCGGATGGAGTTGTATTCGCCCTTCAGGACGGAGATCGTTTTACCCATTTTTTCTCTCGCGTTCGCAATGACAGTTTCCATTTATTAGTCCTCCTTAACGATTGTTCCGATATTTTCACCCTGAACGGCTTTCACGATATTTTCAGGGTTTTCAAGATTGAATACGAGGATCGGCAGCTTGTTGTCGCGGCAAAGCGATGCGGCCGTTCCGTCCATGACGCGCAGATCATGTGCAAGGATGTCCGTGAATGAAAGAGTATCGTACTTCTTTGCGTCGGGATACTTGTGCGGGTCTTTATCAAAGATCCCGTCGACGTTCGACGCTTTGAACATTATGTCGGCGTCAATCTCCGCAGCACGCAGCGCCGCAGCGGTATCCGTTGTGAAGAAGGGATTGCCCGTTCCGCAGCCGAAGATCACAACGCGTCCCTTTTCCAGATGGCGAACCGCTCTGTTGCGGATATAAGGCTCGGCGATCTGCTGCATCGTGATCGCGGTCTGCACGCGGACCGGAACGCCAAGCTGCTCCAGTCCGTCCGCCAGCGCAAGTGAATTCATCACCGTCGCAAGCATACCCATATGGTCGGCGCGGGTATGATCCATACTGCCGCTGGTGCGCCCACGGAAAAAGTTTCCACCTCCGACGACGACCGCGACCTGCACGCCCAGATCCACGACCTGCTTGACAGCGGCGCAGATCGAATTGACTGTGTCAAAATTCAATCCGACCTTCTGCTCGCCGGCAAGCACCTCGCCGCTGAGCTTGAGCAAGATCCGTTTGTATTTCGGCTCCATAACGCATCATCCTTTCCTTATCGCAATTCATTGTACATGATTTGAATGCCGGTGTAAAGAGAGAATTCAGGATTCTGTCAAAAAATCACGCAGCGTCTGCGCGGCCTCTCCCGCTTTTTTGACGTAAGCCGGCACGTGCTCCCGAAGAATCTGCCGGTGCAGCTGCTCGGTTTGCAGCATGCGCTCAAACGCACGCGTCAGTCCGTCCGCATCCTCCAGCGCATCCACCGGAACGACAAAACCGTCCGTTTTGCCAAACAGATCGAGCGCAATATTGACCGATTTGACGGAATAACCCAGAACGAGCGTCGGAACGCAGGATGAATATGCCGCTATCGTGGAATGTGTCCTCGCGCCGATAAATACACGGCACCTGGAAATAAAGCCCTTCAGTTCCCGTGCGGAGTATGCACGGTCAAGCATCAGCACTCGTCCGCTTGCGCTGTACTTTTCGTACAGCTGCCGCAGGATCGACCGATCGTCCGAGAATGACCAGAATACGTGTGGGATCAGCAGCACACTGCAGTCCGTGTCTCTGAGGATCGACTCGATCAGATGCTCGTAGGCGTGCATGCCCACGCCCTTCTGATTGCCGTTTTCATACTTGAAAACCAGCGGGCTTGCATTGATGCCGATCGTATTGCCGACCGCGAAACCATCCGGCAGCGGCAGCTCCTTTGCAGGCAGTGTGAACGCGGGGTCCGGATGCAGAAATACGTTTTTGGTAAAGCCCTTTTCCCGAAGCAGCGTGAACGTCCCGCTCTCGCGCGCAAAGATCGCATCATACGTGCGCAGATCCGCGGCATTGTTCACCGTGAAAGATGATTCATCCAAAGAGCAGCCCCACAGCACCGTCTTTCTTCCGCGGCGCTTGAGTTCGGCGTTGAACGCGTGCATGAAGGCATTCTCGCCGTAGCAGTAGGTGTCGCCGCCGATCGACAGGAACACGCGCTCGTCGATCGGAAGATTGCGAAAATACTTCGCGAAATATGCCATATCCGCGTCATGTGCGGATTTCATGCGCAGCAGTTTAAGATATACCTTGTCTATCGGACGGATCAGACCGTCGACGTCCGGCGAAACGGGCACGATCGAAGAGACGTCGTTGTAAACGCTGCCTGCGTCCTCCTCCGGGTGCTGACTGTAAAGCGCGATATCCGTGTCCGGAAAACAGCGTGCGAGCATCGCGCCGGTCGAATCGACCAGCGCCTCGCAGCCCTTATTGCCGCTTCCGACGTGATGATATAATGCAAACCGCATTTCCGGCTCCTTATTGAAACAAGCGTTTTCTGCAGAGGTTTATTCGCTGTCGCGGACTTCGCCCGTGACGTCCATAATGCGGGAATTGCCCCAGGCGTTTGACCACAGGCGCGCGCTGTCATCTTCAATCTCGTGATCCTGGGAGCCGAGGTTCTTAACAGTGATAAAGAACGCCTCCGGCGTGATACTGTCAACGTTGTTAAAAATATCGTACGGGTTCTCCTGCGTCAGATCCAGACCGACTTTATAGTCGCCCGGCGCAAGATTGTGCTGGTTGACCGAAACATAGATCGTCTTTGTCTCGCCCGCTTTAAAATCAGCGTGCAGCGGAAGAAATGCAACCGACGCGGGCGTCCCGCTGTCGCAGCGGAAAACCGCGCGCAGACTGACGTCCTTTGCTTCGGCCTTGGCTTCAACACGCAAAAGAAAACGGATCGGTTCATTCCATTTATAGATACAAGTAGAATTCTCTATAATATCCACGTGCATCATGCGGATTTTCTCATTCAAATACTTCGGACGCGGAAGATCGAACAGATCGCGCGACGTGTTGCGCGCCTCCTCCGCGATCCCGTTGTAAAGCTTGATCGCGTGTTCCACCTCGCCGTTGTAGATCATCTTGCCGCGTTCCAGCACGATCGCCCGATTGCACAGCCCGCGCACGATGCCCATCACGTGGCTGACGCACAGGATCGTCTTGCCGGACGTGGCGATCTCGTTC
Source organism: Oscillospiraceae bacterium (assembly GCA_902787275.1). Classification (GTDB taxonomy): domain Bacteria; phylum Bacillota; class Clostridia; order Oscillospirales; family Acutalibacteraceae; genus UBA1425. The sequence goes on from CADAGA010000048.1 coordinate 9,641, forward strand.
ATTCGACGCAGGCACTTGTCGCGGAATTTCATATCGCCCACGGACAGCACTTCGTCCACGATCAGGATATCGGGGTCCATCGTCGACGCTACCGCAAACGCCAGACGCACCATCATACCGCTCGAGTAGCGCTTGACAGGTGTATCAATGAACTCACCGATCTCGGAAAACTCAACGATTCCGTCAAAACGTTTATCGATCTCTTCTTTCGACATGCCGAGTATCGCGCCGTTGAGGTAGACGTTTTCGCGTCCGGTCAGCTCCTGGTTGAAACCGGTTCCGACTTCCAGCATCGCCGCAACGCGGCCGTAGTATTCGATCCTGCCCTCCGTCGGCTCCGTGATGCGGGAGATGAGCTTCAACAGCGTCGATTTTCCAGCGCCGTTACGTCCGACGATCGCCAGCCGGTCGCCCTTGCGCACCTCAAAGGAGATGTCCTTGAGCGCCCAAAAATCGTTCTTCTCATACTTTTTCAGTTTATAGCGAAGCATCTGACCCTTTGTCAGATTCTGCGGCATCGTGCGCATGTTGCGGATCACATATTTCTTGCCGACGTTTTCGACCTTGAGAATGACCGGACGATTGTCAACTGTTTTTTCAGCCATAACTCTTCCTCCTTACACAAGATCGACAAACGTGCGCTCGCCCTTGCGGAACGCCTTGATACCGACTGGAATAAAGACAGCGATAAACACAAGCGACGAGATAAAGGACGGCCAGTGAAACGCGTTATCGGGAATGATGCACCAGCGCACCGCGTTGATCGCGCCGGCAACGGGATTCAGTTCGTAAACAAAGCGGATCTTCTGCGGAACGGCGGCACACGCCACGGCAAAGGAATACGCGACAGGCGTCACGTACTGCCCGATCTGCAGAAGAAACGGGATCGCCTGGTTCAGATCGCGGAAACGGATATTGAGCGGTGAAAGAAACAGCCCGACAGAAAAGCCGAGAACGATCGGCATCAGCAAAAAGACCGGAACCAGCAGGATACGCCAGCAGGGCGTGAATCCATTGAGGAAAAAGCTGATCAGAATGATCAGGAGCAGCACCGCAAACGAAATGGCAGAATCGATCAGCGCGGCAAAGGAAGCGCCGAGCGGCGAAATGATACGCGGAAAATAGACTTTCTTCATCAGAGCGGCACTCGACAGGAAGGTCGTGGACGTGATCGAAAGGTTTCTTGAAAAAAGCGTCCACGGAATGATGCCCGCATAAACCATGACCGAGTACGGCGCGCTGCCGTCCGACTCCAGATTGGCGACCGAACCGAAAATGAAAGACATGATCAGCATATTGATCACGGGACTGATGATCGACCAGCCCATGCCGATCACAGTTTGCTTATACCGCACCGTAATATCGCGCTTGGCAAGGTTAAATGCCAGTTCGCGGTATCTCCAGATATCCTTCCAGTACTGAAAGTTTTTTCCGTTTGGCTCGATCACGGTTTTTCTTCCGTTGATCTCGTCAATATCTGTATTTTGATTATACTTTTTCTTCCCCATTTTTCTTTTTACTCCCCTTGCTTGATTGCCGCGAACACGAGGCGCTGCGCGTCGCCCGCCGGACGTTCCGTCGTCCCTTCCTGAAAGATCCCCTCGACCGAGAATCCGTTCTCTTCCAATGTGCTTTGCAGCCATGCCGGATCGTATGCACGCTCGCAGAACTGCTCACGCGAGCGGATATACACGTCGTCGTCACGCTCGAAAAAGTCCAGCGTGATCCGCACCGTATCGTTGCCGAGCTGTTCGTTCTGCCACACGCAGAACACGTCCTCGGTCTCGCGAACGAACGTATTGTCCGCAAGGATCTGCTGATGCTTGTAGAGCGTGTTCACGTCAAACAGAAATACGCCGCCCGGCTCCGTAAACAGCGACACGCGGCGGATCGTTTCGCGCACGTCCTCCGGCTGCGCCAGATGGTTCAGGCTGTCCAGCGTACAGATCGTACCGCGCACCGTTCCGTAAAGATCGAGTCGCTGCATCGGCTGGCAGAGAAAGAGAACGTCACGTCCGGCCTCTGCCGCCTTCTGCTGCGCGGCGCAGAGCATCTCCGCGCTCGCGTCCACGCCGATCATTTCGTAACCGTACCCGGCCATTTCCAGCGTCATGCTGCCCGTGCCGCACGCAAGATCGAGCAGCGTCCCCTCACGCATGCCGAACCGCACCAGAAGCTCACGCAGATATGCGGCGCGTTCTGCATACTGCACGTCGTTCGTCAGAGCGTCATAGTACGCTGCAAACACGTCGTACGCACTCATTCTGTTTCCTTCAAGCGAGCGAAAATCGCCTCATAGCCGTTTTCACCGAGGCTCATGGAGCGATTGACACGGCTGATTGTCGCAGTACTTGCGCCTGTTTCTCGAACAATGCGGCTGTAAACGCAGCCCTCATCGAGCATTTTGGCGACCAAAAGACGCTGCGCAAACGAGCGAAGCTCCTGCATCGTGCAGAGCGTTTCAAAAAAAGCCCTGCATTCTTCCAGATCCCGCAGTTCCAGAATCGCCTTGTACAGATATTCGTTGTTCCGATCCTGATGTTCGTTTTTCATTCCGACACACCTCAAAGCGTAAAGTAGAATTTACCGAGAATCATCAAAGCGATCACGCTCACGCCGGCATACGCCAGCCAAGTCGGCTCCGTTTTGATCGAAAGAACGGCCTTCTTGAACGATCCGTGCTCACGCGTCAGCGCGACAACGCGGATCGGATCCAGCGCGATCAGAAGCATCACCAGAAGATAGCCGAGCGTATAAAGCGTCCATACCGCATACGCACCGGGCTTCGCTTCGAGAAACAGCTGTACAAACAGCAGGATCGCCGAGACGACGATCAGCCCGACGTGCAGCACGGGCGCGATGGGCATTTTTTCAAAATGCTTTTTCCCGCCGAACACGATCTTGTCCGGCAGAAGATAGAACATGCCGAAAAAGCAGAAAAGATTTGCAAAGAACGCATCGCCGATCGCCGCAAGAAACAGCGGCAACAGACAAAACAGCGGCCAGATGAGCACGTCTTCCGCGCCGTAAAGACGCTTCGCGGCGCGATCGCCTTTCTTGCCGTTTGGATGCGGGAACCAGTACCGCGCAATAAAAAGCGCCAGAAGCACGAGCCAGATAAAGCCGAGCACGGTTTCCGCTTTATCCGACAGCGGAGACCACGCACCACTGTGCGCGATGATCTCATACGCGTATCTCGAACCGAAATGTCCGTAAAACAGGCACCAGCAGAATCCGATGCCGAAGGCGCCGATGGCGCCGAACGTGCATTCCATCATCTTCCAGCCGCTGATCCATTCGTCGGACAAATGCGCGTCGGCATAATTCTGCAGAAGATTGCCCGTGAAGAAACCAAGCGCGCCGAACAGAAAACCGAACAATCCAAGCAGTATGGTAAACCATTCGCGCTTACACGCGGAGAACACGAGAATGTAAAGAAAAGTAAGCAGCATCCCGCCCCAGACCTCGCGTCTGGTCTTGGAAAAATAGAGCTTCGGGAATACGTTTTTCTTAGGAGCGAACGGAGTATTTATCAAAAGGGCGCCGAGTATCCGCATCACGGGAAGAAGAACGACAAATAAGACCGTTTCCCAGATCGCATAGCGTCCGGCCATCGCGCCGAAGCCGAAGCCGAGGACACCGCCGAATATCCCGAACCAGCCCGCGCCCTTGACCGCGAGACCGATCCGTCCCATCAAACGGACCCTTTCATCGGCGTCTTTGGTCATGCCGATCGTTTCGCCATATGTCTGCGAACCGCCGAAAAACATGCCTGCCGCACCAATCGAAGCAGCCAGCGGAAACGCCGCCGCCACGGGCGCCGAACCGCCCGC
>CADAGA010000049.1 GCA_902787275.1 Oscillospiraceae bacterium
GTCCTTCCACGACGCCGGACGGCTCCACCGTGACCGGCACGGCGAAGCCCGACGTCAGCCCCGAATCTCCGAAGACGGGCGACACCGGCACGGAAGTGTTCGTGTTCTCCGCCATTGCGATGACGGGCGCCTGTGCACTGGTGCTTCTGCGCAAGAAAAAGGACGACCAGTAATCACTGCTTCGCCGCGTGCGGCGCAGTCGATCTGTATTCGCACTTGAACCTGCAGCGGCATTTCATATGCTGATGCAGGTTTTATTCTTTGTCAGGGAGAGGTGAGTTCTTTGTATTCCGATTCCAACCGCCGCAGACCGGCCGCGGTCATTCTGATCGTGCTGCTTTTGCTGCTGCTCGGGATCGCCGGTTTCTTCGGCGTCCGGTTTTACCGGGATTATCGCGCGCGCCTGCAGGCCGAGGAGCTGTCCGAGAGCTACACCGTTCCCACGACGCTCGACAATCGTCCCGAAAACCCCGTTGACTTCGTGTCGCTGCAGGATCGCAACTCCGAGATCTACGCGTGGATCGTCGTACCGAATACCGGCATCGAGCTGCCGATCCTGCAAAGCTGCGCGGACGATCTGTATTATCTGAACCGCGATCTTGACGGCAAGTATTCGCGTCTCGGCTCGCTGTTCACCCAGTCCAAGAACGCGCTGGATTTTTCTGATCCCGTGACGGTCATCTACGGACACAACTACTTTTCCGGCGGCATGTTTACCAACCTGCACTATTTCGAGGACGAGGAATTTTTCAACGAAAACGAGTTTTTCTACATTTACACGCCGACTCGCAAGCTGACGTACCGCGTCATCTCGGCCTATAAATACGACGACCGGCATATTCTCAATTCGTTCAACTTTTCGGACGAGCAGGTCCGGCGGGACTACTTTGATTCTGTGCTGAACCCGAAGGCGATGCTGCGCAACGTGCGCGAGGGCGCCACGCTGGAGACGGACGACAAGCTCGTTATCCTGAGCACGTGTCTGACCGGCGGGTACAGCGGACGATATTTAGTGAATGGAGTTTTGGTCAACGATGAGCAAACCAAGTGAACAGAACGCGGACAGCGCGCGCGGATCGGAGCATTCCAACGCTTCGTCGTCCCGCTCGTCTTCGACCCGTTCGCACCGCCACCATACGAGCTCGGGCAGCTCGCACGGCAGCAGCTCACACAGCAGCTCGCACAGCAGCAGCTCCCACGGCAGCAGCTCTCATAGCAGCAGCTACCACAGCAGCTCGCACGCATCCTCCGACCACGCACACACGTCGTCGGGCAGCTCGCACCATACCTCTGACTCGCATCATTCGTCCGAGCATCATCACCACCACGTGTCGGAAAACGAGGAGAGGCGCGACGCACTGATCCAGAAGTACACGTTCGTTGCGGAGGATGAAACACCGCAGGAGAGTGAAAAACACCACCGTCACCACCGCCACAGCAGACGATTCAGTCGGCGCAGGACGATCAAGCGCGTGCTGATCGCGCTTGTCAGCATTCCGCTTGCACTGGTACTGATCGCGGCGTCGGTGTTTGGTGTGCTGAACCTGATCGGAAAAAAGCAGCTGCAAAAAGATACCGGCGGCGTGCAGTCGAAACTCCCCAGCGCCATCACCTACGACGAAGGCAAAACCGTCGAGTACAACGGTCGGACCTACGTGCTCAATGAGAACATCGTCACAGTCGCGGCGATCGGTATGGATCGCGAGTCGTTCGGACTCGATGACGACAAAATCGGCACAGCCGGTCAGGCGGACTTTATCCTGATCGTGACGATGGATCTCAAGACCGGCGTTGTTTCATCCGTCATGATCCCCCGTGACACAATGGTCGACGTCGATCAGTACACCACCGACGGACAGTACGTCGGATCGAAAAACATGCAGATTTGTCTGTCGTTCGCTTACGGCGACGGCGGGGAGACCAGCAGCCGGAACGTTCTTGCCAGCGCGCAGCGCGTGCTGTACGGCGTACCCGTGCATCTGTACGGCGTGCTCGATCTCGACGGCATTCCTGCGCTCAATGACGCGATCGGCGGCGTAAGCGTCACGCTGCAGGAAAACTTCGGCGGTTCCTATGCAGGCGACCGCATCACGCTGCACGGCGCACAGGCGGAAACGTTTGTCCGCTCACGTGACACAAGCCGCATGGATTCAGACACGCCCCGCCGCGCGCGGCAGATCCAGTACGTGCAGGCCTACGTGGACAAAGCGATCCATGCTGCGATCCGCGATCTGGGCGTAATCCGCCGCCTGTACAACACCGCCATGCAGTACGCGTTCACCAACGTCAGTCTCGCAAAAGTGACCTACATCGCAACGACGCTGCTTTCCAAGGGTGTGAGCGTCGGCGAAGTGCAGACGCTCGCCGGAACGCTGCAGCCGGGTGATCCGTACGCGGAATACTCCCTCGATGAAAAAGCCGCGTTCGAGACGGTGCTGAACGTGTTCTACACACCGCTCCTCGCGGAATAAACCTGTAAACAAGATGAAAAGACCCCGAAGCGTTTGCTTCGGGGTCTCACTGTTTTTGTTTTTATTCTTCGTCGCAGCCTTCGCAGCCCTCGCACTCGTCCTCGATCTCAAATTCGATCAGTTCGTTGCAGTTCGGGCAGTTGATGGAGCCTTCCTCCAGAACGTCGCCGTCGACGCAGATGATCTCCTTGCAATTGGGGCACTCGACCTCATAGCAGTCGTCCTCGTCGAAGATCTCGTCCTCGTCGTCCAGCTCGTCATACACGAACGTCTCCAGCTCGTCCAGATCTTCGTCGACCGCATCGAGCTGCTCGTTGATGAGCGCGATGCTGTCCTCCAGATCGGATGACGTCAGCGCCAGATCATCCAGAACGTCCATGATCGCCTGGAACATCTTGGTCTCGGGTTTTTCCGCGTCCAGATTCAGTCCTTCTGCAAGGCCTCTGAGATAGGCGGCTTTTTCGGTCAATGTCATTGCAATCGCCTCCTGCTGTTCAATGTGTTCTCACGCGCGGCTAAGATACTCGCCGGTGCGGGTGTCGATGATGATCTCCTCGCCCTCGTTGATGAACAGCGGCACCTTGACTTCGGCGCCGGTCTCGAGCGTGGCGGGTTTGGTGGCGTTGGTCGCCGTGTTGCCGGCAAAACCGGGATCGGTCTGCGTCACGGTCAGCGTGACGGTGTTCGGCGGCTCAAGGCCGAATACGTTGCCCTTGTAGGACAGAACGCGGCAGACGAAGTTTTCCTTGACGAACTTGAACGAATCGGGCAGATCGGTCTTGTTGATCGGCACCATGTCGTACGTTTCGGGATCCATGAAGTAATACAGATCGCCGTCGTTGTAGGAATACTCCATATCCTTTCGCTCGATGTACGCCGTGGGGAACTTGTCCGTGGGGCTGAACGTGCGCTCGACGACCGCGCCGCCGATCACGTTGCGCAGCTTGGTACGCACGAACGCGGCGCCCTTGCCGGGCTTGACGTGCTGAAATTCGATGATCTGGTAAACCTGACCCTCCATCTCAAATGTCACGCCGTTTCTGAAATCGCCTGCTGATACCATAATTATTATTCCTCCGGTTTTGAGAATTACAAATAAATTTTATACCATACGCGCCTTTTTTGCAAGTGTTTTTCCGCTTTTCTTTAGCAGGAAGAACATTTTTTTGCAGAAAAGCGCATCGTTTTTCGTTTCAGGAAATATCGACCGTCTCCTGCGCCGCAAAAAGTGCCCTGGAAGCGCCGTCTTCGCGGGAAGAAATATAGAACGAAACGGTCGCGCTGTTTTGCGGATATTTCGTGTCCTTCGGCACGAGCAGCGTCAGCACGAACGAATCGGTCGGCACGTCGACAAGCACGCGGATCTCCTCGGTCGGCACGATCGTTTTCGTTTTGCCGCACTGTACCACGGCAAAATAGAAGTTGTCCGGACTGGCCATCAGTGTATCGATCGCGTCCGTGCGGCGGAACCGCATCTCGAATCCGATGCGCTCGCCGTCCTTTTCGAGAAGATTACAGGTCGTTTCCTTAGCCTGCGGCTGCGCCGCGGTCTCGATTTCGCCGGAGAGGTCGAGCGTAAACATCTCTTCCTCGTCCGTGTCGCCCGAAACGATCGCCGGCTGCCTGCCGCACGACGCGAGCAGCAGCAGACACAGAACGCAAAGAACGATTTTTCTCATGCTTTCCCTCGCTTCATTTCGATCAGTTCCCGGAAGCTGATCATCTGCACGCCGTGCTCCCGCAGATACCGGTGCGTTTCGTCGTCGCGCAGCAGATCATATTCCCAAACACGGTTTCTCCACCCGCCGATGAACGACTTGATCTCATCCGATTCGACGCACGGATGCACGAACGTCTCTGTCACGCCGTCGGGAATATCCGTCCAGATGCGCAGGATCGTTTCGCGGTAATGCGCGTAGCTCGTTTTCAGCTCCGCGGTCCAGTCGGGGAAGATCAGATAGTCCGGCAGCACGACGCCGTAACGCCGGCTCCAAACGCGCGCCGGAACCGCGAGCGTGCGAAAAACCGGATACGGCACGCCGCGCGGACACAGCCGCTTGTCGGTCGACGTGAACATGCGGAACGCGTATCCGTATTCCCCGCAGACGCGCAGCGTCATCTTGAGGATCGAAAACCGTCCGGTCTGGTGTCCGTACAAAGAGCCCATATGGTTGTCGAGGTGCGACGGGTGCATGCCCATCGCATGCGCGCGGTCGACCTGTGCGCGGATCTCCGCTTCCAGCTCCGACAGCTTCGCGTGTTTCGCAACGTCCTTGCTGTTACGCCACATATAGCCGTCCGCGTCGACCAGCGATTTGCCGTCGGTCAGCGGCTTCCAGCGGTAGCTCGGCCACTCGCTCGTCATCGTCAGATGCACGCCGATCGGATACTGCGGGTGATCGTTCGCAAAGCGCACTGCGTCCTCGGCGGCGCGTGCGGGCAGCATCACGGTAGAGGATTTGAGCTTTCCCGTCTCAAACAGTTCCTCGACCGCTTCGTTGGACGAGCGGCACAGGCCGTAATCGTCCGCGTTGACGATCAGATACTTTGCCATGTCCGGTCTCCTTTATGTGCGGTTAATGCACGCCCAGCCGTTTTGCCATTTCAGCCGTCTTGAGCTCGAGCAGCTTGGAAACACCTTCCTCCTGCATGGTCACGCCGTACAGAATGTCGGCCTCCTCCATCGTGCCGCGGCGGTGCGTGATGAGGATGAACTGCGTGTTGCGCGTCATGCGGCGCGCGTACTGCGCATAGCGCGTGACGTTCACGTCGTCGAGCGCGGCCTCCACCTCGTCGAACACGCAGAACGGCGCGGGCGACACCTTGAGGATGGCGAACAGCAGCGCGATCGCCGACAGTCCCTTTTCGCCGCCGGAAAGCAGATCGATGTTCTGCACGTTTTTGCCCGGAGGCTGCACGCGGATGCTGATGTTGCATTCGAGCGGCTGCGACGGATCGTCGAGCGACAGCTCCGCTTTGCCGCCGTCGAACAGCTCGGCGAACGTCTCGCCGAAGCTGGTGTTGATGCGCTTGAACTGCTCGCGGAAACGCTCCGACATTTTTCCGGTCAGATCGCCGATCAGCGTCAGCAGCTCTTCCTTGGATTTCTCAATATCGCCGATCTGTCCGCTCATGAATTCGTACCGTTCGGAAACCTCGCGGTATTCTTCGATCGCACCGACGTTGACGCTGCCGAGCGCGCGGATCTTGTTGCGCACCTCCTGCAGATTGCGGCGCGACGCAGCGGGGTCCTCGACGGTGATGCCGAGCTCCTCCGCTTCACGCAGCGTGAGCTGGTATTCGTCGTACAGCTTCATTCGTGCGCTTTCCAGATCGTTCTGCATCGTGTCCCGACGCTCCTCCAGTCGCGCAAGCTCGCCGCTGAGCGTTTCCTTGACGGCGTTCTTCGCGCGTTCCTCGGCACGCAGCTCGGTGTTGCGCGCTTCGGATTCCGTACGGTTCTGCGTCAGGCGTTCGATCTGCGCCATACTCTCGGTCGCCTGCGTATGCAGCGCGTCCGCTTGCGCTTTGAGCGATGCGATCTCGTTTTCGATCGCGGCATTCGTTTCCTCGATGCGGGAAATCTCCGCGCGCATCTCGGACAGTCTGTCCTCGCGCGTCTCCTTCGCGCGTTCGCACGAAGCGATGATCTCGCGCTTTGCCTCGATATCCTTGCGGAACGCCAGGATCGCAAGGTGGATCTCCGATTCCATCGCCGCGAGCGTTTCGCGTTTTTCCTCGAGCGCTTCGCGGTCCTTGCCCAGTGCGCCCAGGTCATCCTGCAGCGCGTCCATGCGGCACGTCTGTTCGGTGATCGAAACGTCCGACTGCTGAATCTGCTTTTGCAGCGCGGCGATGCGCTCGTCGTTGCGCGCTCGCTCGGCGCGCAGCTCCTCAAGCGCGCCGGAAACGGACGCCTCCCGATCCTCGATCAGGTGCAGGTCGCCCTCCTTGCGGATGCGCGCTTCCTGCGCACGCTGCAGATCCGCGTCCGCGCCGCCGAGCTCCGCCTCGACCGACGAGAGTTCCTCGGTCATCGCGAGCAGCGTCTTTTCGTCCTCGTCCAGCTTCTTCTGCAACGCGTCCGCAGCGGCATGCAGCTTCTCGATCTCGTTCGTGCGGCTGAGGAATCCCGCGTTCTGTCCGCGGGAGCCGCCGGTCATGGAGCCGCCGGGATTGACGACCTGACCGTCGAGCGTGACGATTTTGAATCCGTATTTGTATTTCTTGGCGATCGCGATCGCGCTGTCGATGTCCTCGGCAACGGCCGTGCGGCCGATCTGGTCGCAGATCACGTCGTCGTATTTTGCGTCGTAGGTCACGAGCTCCTGTGCCATCGCGACGAATCCGAGCTCGTCCTCCAGACCCTTCACTTCAAAGTCGCGCGCGCGGATCGCCGTCATGGGCAGGAACGTCGCGCGGCCGGCGCGGTTTTCTTTCAGATAAGAGATCGCGCGCTTGGCGTCGTGCTCCGTGTCGGTCACGATAAACTGGATCGATGCACCGAACGCCGTTTCGATCGCGGTCGCATATTTTTCCTCGACGGTGATCAGCTGCGAAAGCGTACCGTGGATGCCGCGCAGCGTGCCGCGGCGCACTTCCTTCATCACGGCGCGCACCGCGCCGGAGTAGCCTTCCATGTTTTTTTCCAGATCTTCGAGCATCTTGGCGCGCGCGCGCTTCTGATGCAGGTCGAGCGCACGGGCGTCCATCTGCTCTTTCAGCGCCTCAGCCTTTTCACGGCGCTTGCGGGCGCGCAGCTGGTACCCCGCCACAAAATTCTGCAGCTCCTCGATCTGCGTCTGCAGATCCCGCAGCGCGTCCTTGCACTCCTCTTTCTCCGAGCGTATATCTTCGAGCAGCATGCCGCGGCTCTGCACCACGGTGTCGATGTTCTCCGAGCGCTGCTTTATCTCCGCGACGGACGATTCCGCCGTGGAACGAGCGATACGCGTCTCGGACAGCGCCGCCGTCCGGTCGGCAAGCTCTTTCGAGAGTTCCGCCGTCTTCTGGGCGTTTTCGGTATTCTCGTCGCGCACGGCGCTGATGCTTTGGATCGCCTCTTCCAGCGCAGCCTGCTTTTCGGCAGTCTGCGCCTCAATGTCCTCGATCTCTTTCGTCGTCTCGGCGATCTGCGCGTCCACGTTCTGCGCGTCCGCGTCCGACTGTTCCATATCCTTGCGGATGCGTTCGATCGTCGCGCAGTTGTGCTCGATCGTGTTCTCGCGCACGGCGGCGTCGCCCAGAACGCGGGCAGCCTGTTCCTCGAACGCGGCAGCCTCGGTGCGGATGCGCTCGATCTCCACGGTCATTTCCTGCGCCGCGGCGATGACCTGCTCGGTCTCCTCCTCGATCTTGCGCAAGGCGTATTCCGCCTCGCCGTACTGCGCCTCGGCCAGCGCGATCTTCTGCTCCTGCACCTTGAGCCCTTCGCGGGAACGCGCGATGGTGTGCAGCCACAGACCGATCTCCAGTTCCTTGCGTTCGGCGGCAAGAACGATGAATTTCTGCGCCTTTTCACTCTGCACCTTCAGCGGACCGACACGGCTCTCCAGCTCTGCGAGGATGTCGCGCAGACGCACCAGATTTTCCTCCGCCTGATCGAGCTTGCGCGTCGCGTCCTGGCGGCGGTAACGGAACGCCGAAATGCCGGCGGCCTCCTCGAGCATATCGCGGCGCTGCGAGGAACGCGATGAGATCATATCCGCCACGCGTCCCTGGCTGACCATTGAATAGCCGTCGCGGCCGAGACCGGTATCCATAAACAGCTCGTTGATGTCGCGCAGACGCACCGTCTCGCCGTTGAGCCGGTATTCGCTCTCGCCCGAGCGGAAATAGCGCCGTCCGATGGACACTTCGTCCCGGTCGCTCCCTTCCAGAGAGCGGTCGGTATTGTCCAGACGCAGCGTGACCTCCGCAAAGCCCTGCGCCTTGCGGATGCGGGTGCCGCCGAAGATCACGTCCTCCATGCGCGAGCCGCGCAGGTTCTTCGTGGACTGCTCGCCCAGAACCCAGCGGATCGCGTCGGCGATATTGCTCTTTCCGGAACCGTTCGGTCCGACGACGGCGGTGATGCCTTCGCCGAATTGCAGCACGGTCTTATCCGGAAACGATTTGAACCCTTGCAGTTCGATTGATTTCAAAAACATAAAAACATCCTCTGCTTATGTTTTGCGATTATAACTTGATGCCCATCAGCGTCAGCGCCTCGCGCGCCGCTTCCTGCTCGGCGAGCTTCTTGCTCTTGCCCTCGCCGCGCCCGATGACGTTGCTGTTCAGATGCACCTCGACCGTGAAGCGTTTGTCGTGGTCGGGGCCGCTTTCGCCCACGTGGACGTATTCCACGCTTTCCTCCGGATTCTTCTGGATGATCTCCTGCAGCTTCGTCTTGTAGTCGTGGAAAGCGCCGGGCGTTCCGGCGGCCTTGCGCACGAACCGCAGCACGAACCGCTTTGCTTCTTCCATGCCGCCGTCGAGATAGATCGCCGCGATCAGCGCCTCGAACGCGTCCGCCAGAATGGACGGCCGGTCGCGTCCGCCGGTGCAGAGTTCGCCCTTGCCGAGAAGCAGATAGGCGCCCAGATCCAGCTCCCGCGCAAATACGCACAGCGAGCGCTCGCAGACCATCGCCGCACGCAGCTTCGTCAGGTCACCTTCGGGATACGCCTTGAACTGCGAATAGTAATACTCCGCCGTGATGAATCCCAGCACCGAGTCGCCCAGAAACTCCAGCCGCTCGTTGCTCTGGCGCGCTTCCTGCCGCTCATTGACGTAGGACGAATGGGAAAGCGCACGGTGCAGCAGCTCCGTGTCGCGGAAGGTATAGCAGATTTTTTCCTGTAACTGTCGAATATCCGGTGTCATATGTTTCTCCTGCCTCATTCACTCTGCCGAAACGGCGTTTTCCGCCAGATCGGCAAGGTCTCCCACGGTGCGCAGCGCGTTGGCTTCGTCGATGGTGACGTCCATGTCGAACGCATCCTCCAGCGACAGCACCAGATCGGCGATATCCAGATCGTCCGCGCCGATCTCGGAGAGAACGGTGTCCTCCGAAAGCTCGTCCGTATCCATCCCGAACTGTTCCGCCACGATCGCGATGACCGTATCCAATATCATTTATGCTCGCTCCTTTTCGATCGCCTGCCGCATGGCTTCCACCGCGCGCGCGGCGATCGTCTCATATCGCACCTTTTTATCCCGTATCCGTTCGGGCAGCGGCGGCAGAATGCCGAAGTTCGCGCCCATCGGCTGATAGTGGTCGTTTTCCTCCGCGACGTGCCGGCACAGCGCGCCGAGCATCGTCTCGGGCGGCGGGATAAACGGCTCCTTCCCGCAAAGACGTCTTGCAAGATTCAGTCCCGCCAGAAGTCCCGACGCCGCCGATTCCATATAGCCCTCCACACCGGTGATCTGGCCGGCAAAGAAGAGCAGCGGATTCTCCCGCGTGGAGAAATCCGCATGCAGAATACGCGGCGCATCCAGAAACGTGTTGCGGTGCATCACGCCGTACCGCACGAATTCCGCATCGTGCAGCGCGGGGATCATCGAAAAGACGCGTTTCTGCTCGCCGAATTTCAGATTCGTCTGGAAACCGACCAGATTGAACAGCGTGCCCGCGGCGTTTTCGCGCCGCAGCTGCAAAACCGCCCACGGGCGATGCCCCGTGCGCGGGTCGCGCAGTCCGACAGGCTTGAGCGGACCGTACCGGATGGTGTCCGCGCCGCGCTGCGCCATCACTTCGATGGGCATACAGCCCTCATAAATATCCTTGCCTTTTTCAAATGT
>CADAGA010000050.1 GCA_902787275.1 Oscillospiraceae bacterium
CGCGACCGGAATCGATGGCACAAATGCGGAGGATCTGACGAAGGCAACGCTGACTTGCCGCAGACAGATGGAGGACATCGTTCGATACTTAAGGCAGTTTGTGCCCGGTTATGAAAACTGTTTTCTCCTCAGTTCGGCGTCTCTCATCGGCATCCGTGAAACGAGGCATTTTAAAGGAAGATATACGCTCACCGAGCAGGATATTCTTGATGCTCGAATGTTTGAAGATTACGTGGTCAAAGATGCTTTTTTCAATTTTGACGTACATAACATCACAGGCGCGGGACTCGACGAAACCGGCGTGCAGAAACACTTCCCCCAGGAGAAAGGCTATACCATTCCGTATCGCTGTCTGCTGCCGGAAACAAAGGAGAATCTGCTGCTTTGCGGACGGAATATCTCCGGCACACACATCGCGCATTCCAATTTCCGCGTGATGCCGATCTGCGTCGGGATCGGCGAAGCCGCAGGCACTGCCGGAGCGATCGCCGCCGCACGGAAGTGCAGTCTGAACGACGTCCCTGCAGAGGAAATACGAAAACGCATCGGGATCTGACAATCCGTGTGCGAAGCTTTGAGCATTGCCGTTAAAACGAGATCAGCACAGCGAAGTTACCACCCCTCGGTGATCAGGTTTTGCACCACGTGAAAGAGCGTGCGGAAAAAGCGCGCCAGCTTTGCGAAAAAGCCTTCTGTCTTATACGGCGCGTCCGTGCCCGTGCCGGCGTAGCAGCCGATGTTGCGGCTGACGATCGCATTGCCGAAAAAGTCGGTCGTGCAATCGTCAAACGGCAGAGGGACGCCCGCGCCGATCAGCGGGGAATCCTTCGAGAGCATAAACGAAGCGGGAGACGTTTCGTCCGTGCCGGAGAAGCCGGGCACCGTGTTGAACCGCGTGCCGGCCAGCGGTCCGGAAATACAGTTGTAGTAGCAGTTCCCGGCTACCACGCTGCCGCGGCGTTCAAACAGAAAGAGTGCCGGATACAGCCGGTATCCCTCCTGAAATACAATAATGTTGTTGACAAAGTACGAGTCGTAGATCCCGTCGAGGTCAAAGCGCTGCGAGCCGATGATCGTGTTGTTGTAGAACTGCAGCCCGCGTTCGCCCGGCCCGCCCGTGAGCCGGTTCCTGCCCTTGCCGTCGTTGACGGACAGGCAGTACCGCACGACGTTGCCGACCTGCGCGCTGGTCTTGGCGTTGTTGACCACAAAACGCACGTTGTCGTGCGAATAGATATACTGGTACGTGCAGTGATTCGTTTGAGAGTCGAAGTCCACGGTCATGCCGTCGCCGACGTTTTTCTGCCCGGCGATCTCGCAGTATTCGATCGTGCTGTTTTCACTGCCCCAGAACCATGCTGCGGCCGTAAAATACAGGATCTTTCCGTTCTCGTCCACGCCCTCGCCCTGGCAGCAGTCGATCACGCGGCAGTGCGTCATCAGTGCGCCGTCACAGATGCCGATGACGACCGCCTCGGCGTCCATATCGTGGAAATACGTGTCGCAGATCAGTGCATTTCGGTTATACACGGGTCCGCATTCGCTGAATTCGTCGCCTTCAAAGGGATTGCCCTTCTTAAAATCGAATGCACCCCACAGGCTGATCCCGTTGCCGCAGTCGTACATTTCACAGTTCCGCACGGTAAAGTCGTTGACCGGATACAGGGACAGCGTGGGCAGTCCCTTGACCATCACGCACGCACGCGCAGCGGCAGCGCCCTGCGAAAGATTATCGCGGGAGGTGACGGTGTAGTTCTGTATGTCATGGATCGTCAGCCGCTCGAGCGTGATCCCACGGCTTTCGCCGGTGTTCGCGTCGATCCAGATCCCGCCGCCGTTGTGCGCGGTGATCTCCAAATCGCTGACCGTGACGTAGGAGCAGTCAAACAGACGCAGCACCTCCGTGTTTGCATCCGTGGTCAGGTGCGGCTGTTCACCCGCACCGTACGCGGAGAGCACGATCGGCGCGTCCACCGTGCCGCGGCTGTCCTTGACCGTCAGCGTGCAGGGGTAAACGCCGCCGCGCCGAAAGAGGACGGCGTCGCCCGCGGACAGCGTGCATTCCGTGACCGGAACGGTTTTCCACGCCGTTTCGGGAGAAAGACCGTCGCCCGTCTCGTCGCTGCCGTCGATGCCGTCGACGTAATACGTCGTGCCGCGCGCGGCATAAACGAGCGCGGAGGGAAATACGCCGGCGCAGAAAAGAAGGATGCATAACAGAACGGATAAGACTTTTTTCATGAACATTCGTCCTTTTTGAATATAACAAACCTTTCGCATGCTTCAGGCGTTTGATGAGCGGAAAATGCTGCCGTCAGACGCAGCACGCGTCCGGACGGTTTGAGACGGATAGAAAAAAGCGCGCCGCAGAATTGACTGCAGCGCGACTGCTTTTTTGAGTGGAATTTAGCCCTTGATGGCGCTAAAGATGGTCTTGAAAAGGCCGATGATCTCTTTGAAATTGACGCCGGCAAAGAGCGCCTTCACGATGTTGATCAGACCGCTGAACAGATCGCCCCACTTGACTGCCTTGAGAGAATCGACCAGCTTGCCGCCGTAATACTTGAGATAGCCGAGCGCGCTGTAGTCGCCCTTGTGCTTGCAGGTGGCAACGTGCAGATCGTATGCTTCCTTCGTTGCGAACTGCTCGCCGCAGCCGCCGTCCTTATAATCGTCGCCGGTGTAGGGGCAGACGATGTAATGGCCGTCGGTGTGATTGTAAAGCTTCATGTGCTCCGCGTAAGCGGCTTCGGTTTTGAACACTTCACCGCAGTAGGGGCAGGAGGTCTCCCATGCAGCAGCCGTCACGGCAAGAGACGAGAGAACAAAAAGAACAGCGAAGAAAACGGATAAAAACTTTTTCATTTTGCAACCTCTTTTTTTCAAATTTGCAGTTCTAAACTGTCGGCTAAATCTTAACATTTATTTCCGCTTATGTCAATAGCTTTATTCAGAATCCGTTTAAAATCGTCGGGTTTTACCGCGTCGCAGGACTCCGGCAGCCGGCATACGTCCGTCGGCGCGTCGATCGACCGCACGTTCTGCACGATCGTTCAGTCCGCGCATCCGATCAGATTCCTGCAGCTCCCGCTCTCAAAGAACTCGCGGATATTCTGCATCGTCGTATCGCAAAGCGCGGTCAACGAATCCTGCGTAAAATACGCCTGATGCGCCGTCACGACCACGTTCGGGAAGCCGAGCAGGATCTGCAGCGTTTCGTCCTCAAGGATATCGTTTGTATAATCCACGGTAAAGGTCCCGGCCTCATTTTCATACACGTCGATGCCTGCCGCGCTGATCTTTTTGGCATTCAGGCCGCGTATCAGTGCCCGTGTGTCGATCAGGCCGCCTCTTGCCGTGTTGACGATGACCACGCCGTCCTTCATCCTGCGGATGGTGTCATCATTGATCAGGTGCCGGTTTTCGGCGGTCAGCGGACAATGCAGCTGGATGATATCCGACCTTTCAAAAAGCTCGTCGAGCGTTACGTACTCGACCCCTTCGGCGTTGCGGGGATGCGGCGTGTTCACGATCACGTGCATCCCGAATCCTTTGCAAATCGCGATCGCGGCGCTTCCGATCCTCCCCTCCCCGACGATGCCGACGGTCTTTCCGTAGAGCTCGAATCCGGTCAGATTGTTTATGGAAAAATTATGCTCTCTGGTACGGGTATAGGACTTGTGCGTTTTTCTGATAACGGTCAGCATCAGCGCCGCCGCGAATTCTGCGATGGAATAGGGCGAATAGTCCGGCACGTTCACCACAGGCAGTCTGCCTTTGGCATACTGCAAATCCACGTTGTTGTATCCGGCAGAACGCATGGCCAGCAGCTTGACGCCGCACTCGAGCAGTTCGTCGATGACCTCCCGGCCGATCTCGTCCATCGGGCAGGCGATCACGGCGTCGCAGTCGAAAGAAAAAACGGCGGTGTTCCGATCCAGCTTGTGCCTCAGGAAGGTCATGTCGAATTCGTTTTTGTAGCGTTCGTACTCTTTGATGTCATAGTCCAGGAGACTGTACATCATGATCTTCAGCTTTCCGTCTTTGCCCATTTGTCTGAACCGCCTTTCTGAAAACGTTCGTCTTTATTTCGTATGGATCTGTCCCGGAAACGCCTTTTCCGTCGGACTGCTGCGCGATCAGCCGCTGATCCCTGATGCTGCCGACACGTTCCGGGTCGTCGTTCACTGTTCGTCCGGAACGACGGAAAGGATGTATTCCGCGATCCTGGTACTGTTCATGATGTATCCGCTGTGACCGGCCTTCGGAAAGATCTTCAGCTTGGCGAGCGGAACGGTTTCGGCAATATGCCGCGTGTGTTCCGGCTTTATGACGTCCTTTTCGCCCGCGGTCACGAAGGTCGGCACGCGGATCGCCTGCAGCAGATCGTCCGTGATATCGGGTTCGCGCATCATGATCCGCATCTTGTCGCTGCGATCCACATGACTCCAGAGCCTGAAGAATTGCATCGGCAGCGGCTTCGTGCTGTCCGGATTCAGACTTGCCCCGCTGACGATCAGCGCCGAGAGCAGGTCGGGATGCGTACCGGCGAGGATCAGACCGATGATGCCGCCGTCCGAGAATCCGTAGAACACCGGTTTTTCCAGGCCGAGAGCCGTGATGAACTGCACCATATCCTCCGCCATTTCTTCATAATGCAGCGTCTTGACTCTGCTGCTTTTTCCGTGGTCGCGCGAGTCGGGGCAGTACACGGTGAAGTGGTCGGAGAGGATCTTGACGGACTTGCGGAATATCTTATGATCCATGCTGTTGCAGTGCACCATTATGAGCGGTCTGCCGGACCCCGTCTTTTCATAGTACAGTCTGACGCCGTTTACCGTAATATACATTTCCGTCCTCCTTCGGTGATGCGGACCGCTGCTGCCGAAAGCCGCCCGATCGCGATCGTGCGGCGGTTCCGGACACGTCCTGTACAACGATCCACTTCGTTCCTGCCGTCGGTTATCATTATAAACAGAAAACGAAATTATTGCAATAGCCGACAGGAATTGTTTCGCGCGCCGTTCCTTCGCTGCGCGGCCGGACGTTTCCATAACCGCTTTCGGGGGCATCCGTGACACGGGAACCGGCGGCCCGCTCCTGCGGGAGTGCCGTGATTCTTTAACCTGCGCTATTGCGTGAGCGGGTCCGGTGTGGTACAATCGGGGAGAAAAATGGGAAATGCGGGGTTGATACTGTGAAAAAGAGGATATGGATCATCGCGGTGCTGATTTGCCTTCTTCTTTCCGGCTGCATGGCAGACAATGAAAACGCGACCAAAAACCGGATCCTGGATCTGTACGGAGAGAACCGGCCGATCGAAGGCGCATACGACGCCTCTCTTGCCGCCGTGTGCAGCAACGGCGTCTTTGTCGGCTTGAAGGATGACGGTGTGGTCTGCTATAAAGGCATACCGTATGCCGAAGCGCCTGTCGGCAATTTGCGCTGGAAGGATCCGGTTCCCGCGCGGGACAGCGACAAGGTGTATCAGGCGTACTATTACGGTCCCTCGCCGATCCAGACGCAGTGGCCGTCGGAAGTCGGTTCCTATTATCCCCAGAGCGAAGACTGTCTGACCCTGAACGTCTGGAGCAATCCGGCGGGTCCGGCAGAAGGAAAAACGGTCATGGTATTCTTCCACGGCGGGTCCTACGGCTGGGGCGCCGTGTCGGACCCGATGTATGACGGACACAATCTTGTGGAGAAATACCCGGATCTTGTACTCGTTACCGTCGAATACAGGCTTGGCTTGCTGGGATTCATCGACTTCTCGGAAGTGCCCGGCGGCGAAGCATACCCCACGAGCGGCAATCTGGGACTGCTGGATCAGGTCTGCGCGCTGCAATGGGTGCGGAAGAACATTGCCGCGTTTGGCGGAGATCCGGATAACGTCACGATCTTCGGAGAATCTGCCGGCGCGGGAAGCGTATCCCTCATTCCGCTGATCGATGAAGCGGACGGCCTGTACAAAAGAGTGATCGCCGAAAGCGGATCGGTTGCATTGACTTACAGCAAAGAGGAATGTCAGAATCTGACAAAGCTCCTCCTCAAAAAAAGCGGATGCAGCACGATGGATGAATTGGCCGCGCTTTCCGAGGACAGGATTATCGAGCTGAATGAGGGCCTGAACGATTACAATAACTTCCCCGAGCGCGACGGCGTCGTGCTGCCGGAGGATCTGTATGCCGCTTACGGGAACGGCGAAGCTGCGAAATTCGATCTGCTGACCGGCACGAACGCGGATGAGGTCAAATACTGGATCCGCGAGATGGGCTATTATGTGGATCTGATCCCCGGGAAGTGGATCTACAATCAGCTCTTCCCCATTATGTTTGAAAACAACGTGAAACGTTTCTCCGATGCAGAAAAAGAATCTGTTGACGATTTTCTCTCTCTGCAATCCGGAAACAAAACAGAAAAGCTGTCGGAATTCTACAATGAAATGCTGTTCCGTTTGCCCGCCTTGAAGCAGGCGCAGCTGCACGCGGACAACGGCAACAGCGTCTATACGTACTACTGGACAATGCCCGGGAGCGATGAACAGATCGGCGCGTGTCACGCCATAGAGCTTTCATACGTGTTCAACAATCCGCAGGTCACCATTTATAACGGAAGCCTGTATAACCGCGAGCTCGCAGACGCCGTGCAGGACATGTGGGTGAACTTTGCAAGAGCCGGACGTCCGGACACAGATACGGTACGATGGGAACCGTTCACCAGCGAAACGCGTGTGACGATGGTGCTCGGAGAGGAGATCCGCGCCGAGCAGGATATGAAATACGGGCAGCGCAGACTGCTGGAACCGATGCTCGGGTATTCTCTCAACGGCTGTTATTCGCAGCTGGATTTAGCCACGCCGCACACCTGGCGCCTCTGCGGAGAGCTTCTGGCAGCTTTGCTTCTGGCGACGGCGCTTGTCGTCTGCGTCGTCAGAATCCTCAGAAAAAGAGTCCGTCGGGCAAAGGAAAGACGCGTGCAGGATGCCGCAGAGAACCGAGCGTAATTGCATGTGTCAGCGCGACATGAATGGAATAACAGGAGAAAACGCGTCAAAACGTGCGGTTTTGATGCGTTTTTCTTCTTTGCAGGGCTTTTTATGGGACAGTATACGTGGTAACCTTTAAGCGTCGAAGCGGAGGATTGCCGAAGTGAACGTCCGTTTTCGGACAAAACCGAAATGGATACGAATCCCGCTTCGGACAACAGGCGGTGTGTAAGGAGTGAACGCGCATGGAATTCTTACCGTATTATTTTACGTTCGGTGCGGTCTTTTTTCTGATTTACGGCATCAAAACGCAAAAATGGGGCACGGCTCTTTTGTTAGCTGCCCTTTGGCCGCTGGGCGCTTTGTATCTGCTGGTTTCTCTGATCTGGGGAATCGGATCGCTGCTTGATTAGGGGGATTCTGATGGATGACGATTTCATGACGTATATGCTGTATCTCGACGACGACGAGGAAGACGAACCCAAACCCGGCGAAAAATCCGGCTGCGGCTGTCTGCCGCTGCTTGTGATCGGTCTGCTGATCGTCGTTCTTCTGCTCGTTTCAGGAAACAGATGATTTAAACGGCGGCCGTGCTGCTGGGCACGGGCATGGCGGAGGTCACGATCAAGAAACACATCAAGGCCAGCTCTCTGTACGTCTGGAGCTTTTCGGTGCTGTGTCTGTTGTTCGCCGCCCTCATCGGACTCGTTTCATTTTAACAAAAAAAGAATCAGGCAGAGGTCACGTCAACGGACTTCTGCCTGTTTTTTTGCGCGTCTGCGCCGAAAATACGCGAAAAGAGCCGTCCGGACTGCGGTGTGTTTGCTCGGTCGTCACGGGGCGTTTATGGTGATGTTCATACAATATACAGAGAACGTGATTTTAATTAATCAGCATGTGGTGTTCGGCGGACCGCGCCCGGCTTCCCGCCCTGTTTCGGATCGGCGCATACGGTCTTTTTTATGTGAAAAAATTTCTTGCCTTGCGCACATTTGTATGGTATTATAAATTAATACCTAAAAAAGGGGATGTTTTTATGCAAATTGCGAAAAAACTTCTGGCGGTATTTCTGGCAGCGCTGTTTGTGCTGCCGGGGCTTGGCGTCGGCATGACGGCGTCGGCACGGGACGACGCCAAGGCGGTCAACCTCGTGACGAACGGCGCAGCGGACTACATCACCGGCGCGCAGGTAAGCTCTGTCTGGTTCGGCAATTACAAGCAGTCGAGCGACGGGGCAGGCGGTTTCAACGTTGACCCCGTGAAATGGCGCGTGCTCTCGAACGCGGACGGCAAGCTGTTCCTGCTGTCGGATCAGAACCTCGACGCCTGCGTTTATTACGAAAGATACTTTACCGTGACGTGGGAGACCAGCACGATCCGCGCGTGGCTGAACGGCACGGGAGAATTCAGCGAAGAGAACTTCAAGGACAGCGCCTTTTCCTCCGGCGAAGACGCCGCTGTCTGCGTGACAGACGTTTCCAATCCCGATTCCGTATTTGACGACAGGACCGTTCCGGGCGGCAGCGATACCGCGGACAAGGTGTTCCTGCTCTCGCGCGACGAGGCGATGAACACGGCGTACGGCTTTACGAACGATTTCGAGCCGACCGATTCGCGCGTCTCGATCAATACGGCGTACACGGGAAGCGGCGGCAGCAACTACGGCTGGACGTCCGCCGGCGGCAGCGCCGACTACTGGTGGCTCCGCTCGCCCGGCAGCGCCGTTGATCGCGCGGCGATCGTTTTTGAAACGGGTCAGCTGAACCCGGGCGGCTATGACGTTCCCAACCGCAGTATCGCCGTGCGCCCCGCGATGAATATCGACCTGAGCAAAGTTCTGTTCGTCTCCTCCGCCGTGGGCGGCAAGCCGACGGAGATCTCCTTTAATGCTGAAAACAAGCCCATTATGTCGGCGGTCAGCGATTACAACGGTTCCGACTGGAAGCTGACGGTTCTGGATGAAAGCCGCAGCAATTTTACAGTGAGATGTGTATCATTCAAAGACGGCATTTGCAGGGTCAGATACACAAACGCAAAGAGCACAATTAACGACGTGATCTCCGGCATGATCGTGGACGCTGACGGCAACGTCAAATACTACGGCATACTCGGTTATGCCAATCCCGTCACTACTGTATTCCCGTTTGACGTCTCCGGGCAGTACGAAGTCGGCGACAGGATCTATATCTTCAACGAGGAGATCAACGGCGACAAACAGACCGACTACTCGAGCGCCCTCATCGACATTACGCCCGAAAAGCTGCCCGAGGGTCTGACCGCGACCGTCGGCCGTACGCTCGCAGACGTGACCCTGAACAATCCCGACGGCAATACGGACGGCACGTGGACGTGGGACGATCCGTCGACCCCCCTCGACGCAGAGGGAGAACACACCTTCGCGGCGACGTTCACACCGGATGACACGTCAAATTTCGATACCGTGCACACAAGCCTGACCGTCAAGGTGGAAGCCGCCGCCCCGCCCAAGGCGATCAACCTTGTAACTAACGGCAAAGCGGACTACATCACCGGCGCGCAGACGAGCAGCGTCTGGTTCGGCAATTACATGCAGAGCAGCGCGGACAGCAAGGAGCCCGTCAAGTGGCGCGTGCTCTCGAACGCGGACGGCAGGCTGTTTTTGCTCTCCGACCAAAACCTCGACGTGGTGCGGTATAACGAAACGAGAGACTCCGTCACGTGGGAGACCTGCACCCTGCGCAAGTGGCTGAACGACTACGACGGCCATCCCTACGATGACGCCTTTATCGGCAGCGCATTCAACGCGAAAGAGTTGTCCGCAGTCGCGGAAAGCGAACTTACGAACGCCGACAACCCGCAAAACGGTACGTCCGGCGGCAGCAAAACAACAGACAAGGTGTTCCTGCTGTCGATCGCGGAGGCGACGAACACGGCGTATGGTTTTACGGATAACGGCGCCCGATTATCGACGAACACGGCCTACGTGGCGGCAGGCGGTCACACGGGCGTCGGTAGGTTCGGCGTCGGCGCACCCAACTGGTGGTGGCTGCGGTCGCCCGGCTACAATTCTTACCACGCTGCACATGTCTACGACGACGGCTCCGTCGATGACCGCGGGATTACACCGGCTCCGAATGGAAGCTGACGGTACTCGACGACAGCCGCAGCGCGTTTACCGCGTCCTTTGGCGGTGCGCAAGACGACTTGTATACCATAAGCTACAGCGGCGCGACGACCGGTACGAACGAAAAGATCTCCGCCATGATCGTGAACAGCGAAGGCGTCGCCACCTACTACGGCGTGCTCTGCGACGCGAAGACGGGCGAGAATACCGTCACGGTCGACGTTTCCGGAAAACTCGGTGCGAGCGACAAGCTCTATGTGTTCAACGAGCAGGTAAACGGCAATTATAAAACCGACTTTTCGAGCGCACTCGTCGATGTGACGCCGAAAGTCATGCCCGACCTGACCGTCAACAAAGCAGATCTGAAAACAGACCTCAACACGACTGACGCCCGGACGATCTGGTACGGCGGCAGCAAGTGGCGCGTGATCGGTTATGACGGCGCGGGCGCCGCGAGCGAGAGCGGCACGATGACGCTGTTTGCGGATGGCAACATGGGCACGTCGTATTTTGATTTCGACGGCAAAACCGGCAAACAATATTCCGGCAGTGATCTGGAAAAGCAGACGAATCAGATCTACAACAACGCGTTCTCCGATCCCGAGCAGCTCGCCGTGCGGGATAGAACGCTGAACGCCGGCACGTACGACGGCGCAAATACGGACGGCGTCCAAGGGTCGTCGGTAGGATACGCGCGTTTGTGGCCGCTTTCGACGAAGGAAGCGAACGCCGTGAACGACGACCTGCGCAAGGATACCGGCGCGTGGTGGCTGCGCTCGCCCGGCGACGGCGTCAACAACGTGGCGTTTGTCAAAAAAGAAGGGGACGTCGATCACATCGGTCAGAGCTTCCTCAGCAGTTCCGGTGTTCGTCCCGCTTTCCATGTCGACCTCGACAAAGTTATCTTTGCGTCCGCTGCGGTGGGCGGCGTTACCGGCGCGGCGGGGCGAAGCGCGGGCGATTCCTCCCGGACGGTGATATCTTCAAAATCGGCGTCCCCGTGCGGCGTATGTGCGAACCGTTCCGGCGCGGGATTGACCGGGACGGGCGTTTTCGCCGGGTGGCTTCCGATCAGCCCCAGGATCTGCATGGTCCGGTTCTGCATGTCCGTCACGTTGTCCACTGTGTGTGCGCCGCCGGTTGGCGGGACTGCGTTCCCCGTCGGAACGCGCGTCTGCGGACCGGTTCCGGGGACGGGGACCTGCCCTCTCTGCGCGCCCGTTCCGGGCACGGGGACCTGTGCTCTCTGCGGACCTGTCCCGGGAACGGGAACCTGTCTTCTCTGCGGACCGGGCGCAGCGGTGTGCTGCACGCCGATAGTCTGCTTTGCCGTTGCGGCGGGATTCCTGCCGCCGGGCTGCGGGTTCTGCAGAGCCGTGGGATCGAACACGAAGCCGCGATCCCCCTGCTTTGCGCCTGCTGCGGCGTTCCGACCGCCGTCCGGGACCTGCGGCGACAGGCCGCGCGGCGGGGGCGCGATTCTTGCGGGCGGCTGGGTCGCGGTAAAGCGCAGCTCCGGCGACTGGGCCAGCCCCTGCTGCGAACGGTGCAGGTCGCCGAGCTGGGCTTCGTCCGGGCTGATGGCGTCCAGCGCGTTTTGCAGCTCGCCGGGATTGGCGTAAAGGTCCGCCGCCAGATGCTCCATCAGCAGACTGCTGTATTTCCAGGGCAGGAAGT